>CAYNOE010000004.1:12820-36797 GCA_964398745.1 uncultured Lachnobacterium sp. | reverse complement strand
TTACCGCGCTATGCATGGATTCCCGCAGTTGCCATGCTTGTTACCAACATGGTAACCTATTTCGGGACGCGGATTTTTACGCAGGGACTTGTGCATCATGATATTTCCCTGCCGATAGACCACAGACTGCCGTTTGTACCGGCGATGATCAGTATATATCTTCTGGCGTTTGTACAGTGGATTCTTGGATATGTTATAATAGGACGTGAAAGCAGAGAACTCTGTTACAGAATATACAGCGGGGAAATGCTTTCAAAACTGATGTGCCTTTTGTGTTTTGTGATTTATCCGACTACGATTGTCCGTCCCCAAATTACCGGCACAGGTATTTTTGATTCACTGACACAGCTGATTTACAGTCTGGATGCGCCGGACAATCTGTTTCCGTCAATTCACTGTCTGGAGAGCTATATGTGTTTCCGGGGAGCGCTGGAAACAAAAAAGATGCCGGGATGGTACAAATATGCAATGCTTGTCATGACACTTTTGGTATTTGCATCAACAGTACTTGTCAGGCAGCATGTTGTTGTCGATATGTTTGGTGCGGTACTTGTGGCGGAACTTGGACTTTTTCTGTCAAAGAAATTTCACATGGAGAGAATTTTTAGGAAAGAAAGCAATGAATAAGAAGAAAATGATTTGGGCGGTTCTTTTTCTGGTAATCGCAGCACTCAGTATCTGGGCTGTGACGGCACAGTGCAAGGACTTTTCACTGGAAAACTTCAAAGAATGTATAAGGAATGCGCATTTTGGCTGGATTTTTGCAGCGTTATTGAGCATGATGGGATTTATCGTGTTTGAGGGGCTGGCAATCCAGAGTATCATAAAAGCGTTTGGTTATCCGAGGGGCTTTCGCAGGGGATTTGTCTATTCGTCCGCGGATATATATTTTTCCGCGATTACCCCGTCCGCGACCGGAGGACAGCCTGCAAGCGCATATTTTATGCATGACGACGGGATTCCCGGGGCGGTTGTTACGGTTTCACTGGTTGTAAACCTGATTATGTATACGGCGGCAATTCTGGCTGTCGGCCTGTTCTGCATTATTGTAAGGCCGGGCCTGTATCTTGGATTTCACCTGCTGGGGCGTGTGCTGATTGTGGCAGGTTATGCAATCCTTATCGGACTTGGAATCCTGTTTCTTCTTTTCGTTAAAAAAGAAAAGATGATTTTCGGGCTTGCAGACAGGGCAATTCTTCTGCTGGTAAAGCTGCATCTTATGCATAATCCCGATAAGCGGCGTAAAAAACTGGTAAAAACCATGCAGGAGTACAGACAGTGTACACAGATGATTGCGGGACAGAGGAAAATGCTGGTGCAGGCATTTGTCTTTAACCTCCTGCAGCGGGTGTCGCAGATTTCAGTTACACTGTGGGTCTTTTTTGCCACCGGGGGCGCATTCGAAAAAGGCCTGGATATCTGGGTTACACAGTCGCTTGTGGCAATTGGTTCCAACTGTGTGCCGATACCTGGTGCAATGGGCGTTGCGGACTATCTGCTGCTTGACGGATTTTCCGTTATGATGAGTGCCCACAGTGCAACAAACCTGGAGCTTTTAAGCAGAAGTCTTTCATTTTACAGCTGTATCATAATAAGCGGACTTACAATTGCCGCAGCGTATCTTTGCAGGCGGTTTGGAAAAGGGGGAAAGCAATGATTGGATTTTATAACTATACAGAAATACTGACCTATCTTTCGGCATTGTCGGCAGGTGTGGGAATTATTGTTTCCCTGCAGGGAAACGGGCATCCGTATATGGGAGTGTTTTTCCTTCTGTTTTGCGGATTATGTGATGCTTTTGACGGAAAGGTGGCGCGGATGAAAAAAGACAGAAGCGCACGTGAGCGGAAGTTCGGAATCCAGATAGATTCCCTGTCAGACCTGGTTGCGTTTGGAGTACTTCCTGCGTGTATCGGAGATGCGCTGATCCGCGTCTGCCCGACAATTGATGAGATTCCGCGAGTTAGTCATGATGATTTTGCATTTCCCCTTGTTGTAATCCTGTTTGCAATTATGATGTGTTATATTCTTGCCGCCTTAATACGCCTTGCTTATTTTAATGTAATCGAGGAAGAACGCCAGAACGTGGAATCAGGCGTAAGGAAATATTTTGTCGGGCTTCCGGTAACAAGTGCCGCACTGGTATTTCCGACAGTTCTTTTGATGCAGTATCTGATTCCGGCGGATCTGACGCTTTTGTATTTTGCGGCGATGGTAGTCATGCTTGTTTTGTTTCTTGCAAAAATTAAGGTGCCAAAACCGGGAACCCGTGGTATGATGGTACTGGTGGTTTTCGGACTGATAGAATTTATTATTTTTATTGTAGGCCGGAGTCTGCTGCATTAATTCCAGTACCCTTTTTTACAGGGTATCTGTATTATAAAAGGAGGCATACAGAATATGGCAAGAAAATCAGTTCCAGTTCCGAAAGAAGGGAAGGCATTACAGTTTTTATATCACACGGCGCCGGGGCGTATGCTTTTAAAGCCGCTGGCAGGACGCAGAGTATCCAAAATGGTGGGGGCAGTTCTGGATTCCAGGATATCCAAAGGACTGATTCCTTGTTTTATCAAAAAAAACCATATAGCTATCGGGCAGTATATGGAAGAAGAATACAAAAGTTTTAACGACTGTTTCACAAGAAAAATCAGACCGGAATACCGCAGTATATGCATGGATGAAGACGCCCTGATTGCTCCGTGCGACGGTCTTTTGTCCGTTTATCCGGTTGAGGAAGGTTCTGTGATTCCGGTAAAGCAGAGCCGGTATACCATATCCGCGCTTCTTGGCGGGGCGGCAGTTGCGGAAGAATTTAAAGATGGAATATGTCTGGTGTTTCGTCTCTGTGTCAGCGATTACCACCGTTACTGTTATCTGGACAGCGGCACAAAGGGCGCGAACCATTTCGTGGAAGGAAAGCTTCATACCGTCCGCCCGCTTGCACTGGAACAGAATCCTGTTTTTACGGAAAACTGCAGGGAATATACGATTCTGGACACGGACCATTTCGGGGCAGTGGCGCAGATAGAGGTCGGCGCGATGCTGGTTGGAAGAATCAAGAACCATCACGGTTCCTGGCAGTATGAAAGGGGCGAGGAAAAGGGAATGTTTTTGTATGGAGGTTCCACGATTGTCGTGCTTTTACAGAAAGGAAAAGCGAAAATCCCTGCCTATGCCTATGAAGCAACCGCGCGCGGCGAGGAAATTCCTGTGCATATGGGAGAGAAAATAGGGGTATCGCCTGTATTATAAAAAAAGTTCCACAAGAAATACCACCGCGCATGCCGATGCCGCCACAACCGTAAGGCTTTTTTTACACAGTGCAAGACCCGCCGCCACAGCCAGGCCGAAAAAGGCGGACAGCGGATGGCCTGTGACATAAAAAATGGCTGGAATCGTCATGGCGGCGAGTACCGAATAAGGAATATAATACAGAAACGACTGGATAAAGCGGTTCTGTATTTTTTTTCTGATGGCTGCAAACGGCACAGCGCGGATCAGGTAGGTTGAACCTGCAAGAATAAAAAGGTATATCCAGAATGAAATTTTATTCATAATCACTTTCCCTCCAGTGTTTTGTATTTATGATTCCTTCACAGGGAATAAAGCTGCCGTGGCGGCTGCAGAAACCACTGCACAGACCGTAATGGCAATCCCGTCCGAAACATCCCTTAAAAGCGGCAGATAATAAAACGCACACCGCATCAGGACCGCACAGACCACGGCACAGATTACAGGCCGTGATTTTTTCATTTCCGGTACAACAATCGCAATAAACATCCCGTATATGGCAATACTTAAAGCGCGCATGAGTCTGTCCGGCAGGATGCTTCCGAGCAGGGCGCCAATCAGGGTTCCGCCTGCCCATCCAAGGTACGGCAATACACACAGTCCCGCAAAAAAACTGCGGCACACACTCTCTTCGGCGGAGGCAACCGCAAATATTTCATCCGTCAGCATAAAACCAAAAAGCCACCGCCAGATTCCGCGGAATTTTGAATCCGTCTTCTGTGACAGGGAGACTGCCATAAAAGAGTAGCGGATGTTGATAGTAATCTGTGAAACCAGCATCTGGAAATACTGTCCCGGATGAGTCATCGTCCCGATTCCGGCAAGCTGTCCGGCCGAAGTAACGGTCAGCATGGAGATTAACACCGCCTGCCACCAGTACAGTCCGTATGAAACTGCCATAATCCCGAAAGTGAAAGAAACGGACAAATAACCAAGTCCGATGGGGATACCGTATCTTACCCCTCTTTTGAACTGCTCCATAAACCTGCTCCTTCTTAAGTGCTGTCCATAATTATACATTCTTTTTTTGTATTGTGCAATCCTGCCGTGTCTTGCGTAGGAAAAATGAACAAAAAAGTTTCGCGAATTTTAGTAAAAAGGTAGAAGAAGAAAAAATACGAAAATATTTCTTGAAAATGACAAAATATGCTTGTATTATGTAGATATATTAAAGAAAGGAGAGGTTTTATATGGTTAAGCAAAAAATGAACAAAACAAGGCATTGCCATAGCGGCAAGCGGTTTTTAAGCCTGTTTATGGCGCTGGCGATGGTGCTTACAACGCTGGTAATGCCCGGAAATTTCTGGGGAGGGGGTAAAGTTTATGCAGCGACTGGCATTAAGCTGTATTTTGAGCTTCCATCCGGCGATGCTGTTACAGCCTGGGGAGTAAATGCCTGGGGTGATGGTGTAACTGTAACGGGGGATGATACCAATAAAATTCAGCCCGGCGGCTGGTCATCTTCACATCCCGCATTACTGACAGACGGTAGTAAATCTGGATGGGGGTATGTCACCGTTTCCGGGACAATAGCTGGCATGCAGTTTGTCAATTCGGATGGGGCGGCATATGGAAACTGCTGGAATGCAACGATTGCCAGTGGCGGATATCAGGAGGCATACTTTAGTTCCTCGGACCAGAAATGGTATACGTCTGCAGAGAAGGCAACAGAAATCAAAGCGCCGGAGGTTCAGAACATCTTTGTGCTGGCGGGGGCTGCAGGGCTGGCAGGAAGTAGCTGGAACCAGCTGGATATGAACAATGCTCTGAAGGATGCTGGCAGTAATAAATACAGTATTACCTATAAAGGTGTACTGGCAGGCAGCTACGAGTATAAGATCCTGCAGGATCCGGAAAATAAAGGATGGGATCTTCCGTGGGGACCAAATGGAGATAACCGCAAGGTTGAAGTTGCTGCACCGTCTGATGTGACTTTTGAAATTGATTTAACTGATAGCAATAAAGACGTAAAGGTAACACAGAAGCTCGTTCAGATGCTTGTGATTGAAAATGATGATATTGTCAAGGGAAAAGCCGTAAAGCTGAATACATCAGCGAAATATTATGACGGTTCTTCTGCATCTGCATCCACTGCAACCGTTTCATATGCTTTAAAGGGTACACCGTCTGGCGTTACTTTAAGTGGTGATACAATTACTGTTGCAGCTGGATCTGAGCTGACAGAAGTTACCGTCACTGCCTCTTATAATGGATTCAGTCAGGATATTACAATTCCTGTTGTTGACAAACAGTATAAGGTGACGATTAATATGTATTCCCAGGATCTGGTTATGCAGCCGGGAGTATCAGATGTTTATATATTTGAAAACGGCGGCGACAGAAATACCGTTGTAACACTGGATAAAACAGTCACAGACGATGTAAACGGTGTTACATGGGTATCGGGAACAGCGACTCTTCCATATAATTCCCTTGGCATTATTGCACGTGACAAGGCGGGAACATGGGATGGCGGACAGGACAGTAACAAATATTATGTTATTGATAAAGATAATGAAGAAATTACATTATGGTATGAGTATGGAAAGACTCCGGTCACGGAGAAACCTGTCATTACCAGGACAGCCCAGAGATACCTGTGTCTGGATTATGAAAATCCGCAGCTTGCCGCTGGCATTACACCGCAGTTTTATTCATGGACGACCGGTTATGCGGCTGAAAGGGTTGACTTTACACCGGCAGGTACTGGCAAATGGAAAATAAACGTTCCGGTAAAGGCAACCTGCACAAAGGTGGATTTCGTGCTTGTGCTGGATGCATCGGGCGATGACTGGGTAAAGGATGGCGGGGATCATTCGGTTACATTTCCTCTGGACCAGACCGTTGTGTCTGCCCGTCTTAAGACCGGAGAAGAACCGGAGCTTAGCGCACCGTACAATACCGGATATGAATTACAGCCGGATGAGAACCAGATACTGTTCTGCTACCGCGATGACCAGGCACTGATAGGAAATACATTGCCGGATTTGAAAGTATCGGTTGATGTCAACGGAACTGAGTACCCGATGACCTATAATGCGGATAATAAGCGCTTTGAATATGCACACAAAGGACTGGCAAATGGCAGAACCTATTACCGCTATAAGCTGGAAAGCGGGTATGTACTGGATTCCTATAACAGTAATCAGGAAAAGAAAGATGGCACAGACTATTCTTATGTAGACTACTACAAACTGAATGCGTCTGTTTCCGCGGAAGTAATGTATCCGTCTTTTAATTACAATGAAAACAATGTGGTGAAGTTTACAGTAAACCAGAGCGGACAAAACGAACCGAAGTTTAAAGTAAAGTCTGCATCCATTGACGTTTCTTCCCTGGGCGGAAACAGCGCGCTTGCGATTGAACCGGAACTGCAGGCAGTGACAATTTCCGCAACAGTGGATACACCGGCAGGAAGCAAAACCTTGCCGATTATTGTAACCGACCAGTATGATAACAAATATAAGACAAGCGTGGCAGTAGACGTTACGGCCCGCACGAAAGCAGGAAACGATGATTTTGACTGGGATGAAGCAGTGATTTACTTTATGGTAACCGACCGTTTCTTCGATGGCAATCCTGCAAATAATACTGCAAACGGTGTACAAACCTACGGCACAAACGAAGGTCTGTACCATGGAGGGGATTTCGCGGGAATTACCCAGAAACTGGATTATCTGGATGAACTGGGAATCAATACAATCTGGATTACTCCGGTGGTAGAGAATATTCCTGGTGTAACCGTTACCGGTACGGGAAGCGGTGATGTACCTTACAATGCAGCTTACCATGGATACTGGGCAAGTGATTTTACCAAATTAAATCCGACGCTTGGAACAGGGGAAGAGTTTAAGAACCTGATTCAGGAAGCCCACAGCCGTGGAATCCGGATTATGGTGGATATAGTTGTAAACCATGCCGGTTATGATACGGAAGCCACCTTTGGGGACATGCTCCGTAAAGGGGACCAGATTGTTTCCGGAGATGACAAGAAGGATTCTTTATCCGGACTGCCGGATTTTTATACCGAGAATTCAGACGTCCGTGCAAAGCTGGTGGAATGGCAGACTCAGTGGATTAAGGATTATGACATTGATTATTACCGTGTGGATACTGTAAAACACGTAGAGAGTACCACATGGGCAGCATTAAAGAATTCCCTGACAGGAGTTAATAAAGATTTTAAAATGATCGGGGAGTATGCCGGAGGCGGTTATGCTGGAAACGGCGGTACGCTTGGAACCGGACAGATGGATTCCGATTTGGATTTTGATTTCAATGACCAGGCATCCGGTTTTGTAAAAGGAAATATTACATCAGTTGAGAACTTTATGTCAGCCAGAAATGCAGCGCTTAACAACACTTATCTGACGGGACAGTTCCTGGGAAGCCATGATGAGGACGGATTTAAGCAGAAGCTGATTTCACAGGGAATGCCTGAGAATGAGGCAACGGCGGCATCACTGGTTGCGGCCAGCCTGCAGATTACAGCAAAAGGACAGCCGGTTATTTACTATGGCGAGGAGACTGGCCTGACCGGTTTGAATAATTACCCATACCAGACAAACCGTTATGATTTTGACTGGTCACTGACAAACGATAATAACGCAACATACCGGCATTACAAGAAACTGCTTGCAATCCGGAATGACAATACAGACGTGTTTGCAAGGGGTGACAGAAAGACCGTTGCAGCATCAGATGCAGACGGGTATGATGTAATATCCCGAAGCTACCGGGGAACTACACTTTATGTTGGAATGAACATTAAGGCGGAGGCAAAGACCGTTACCATTCCGGTAAGCGAGGGCAGCGGCGCTATAATGACAGACCTGTATTCAGGAAAAGAGTATACTGTAAAAGGTGGGGAAATCAGTGTTACAATTCCTGCTGCAGCAGACGGCGGAACCGTTATACTGAAAAGAACAGGAGGATTCACCAACACACCGTCCGGCGGCAGTATTTCATCCGGCGGGTCAGGCAGCTCTTCCGGTGAACCGGGGGATGGCAATAAACCATCCGATGGAACCCCTGCAGAGAAACCGGGCCAAAGTACCACGGAAACAAAGAAAGATGAAATCACAAACAGCGCGGGAAATAAAGTAAATATTACCACTACGACTGATAAAGACGCAATTGGCAATGTTACGGGAAGCAAAGTAGTTTCTGTGATTGCAGCAGCGGCAAAGGATACATCCGTGACCGTAACTGTTACAAAAGATGCATCAGGCAAAGTGACAAGTGCAACGGCAGCAGTGGCAACTGCAGGGAAAAAGGGAAAGACGAACATAACCGGGACAATTGCCGGAAAAGTGGTTTCCCAGATTATCGAAGCCGCAGGTACAAAAGAGGTTGATATTTCAGTAACAGTGAAAGCGGGCAAGAGCAGTTATACCGTAAGCACGGCAGCCGGCAACCTTAAGGCAAACGCAAAACTCAAGGTGATGGCTGTTAAGAAAAAAACAGGCGCGTATGTCCTTGTGAATGCAAAGACTTACAAGGTAAGTGCAGCTGGAAGCGTTTCAGTGGCTCTTCCGGCAGGAAAGAATTACGCGCTTGTAACAGAGAAAGAGGCGGCAAAGGTTGAGAAGGAAATCTTAAAGACAGTTAAGCTTGAGAAATCCTCTGTGACTGTAAAGAAAGGGAAGACCTCAAAAACAAAGCTGAACAGCAAACTGGATATGGATAATGTGTCCAAAGTTACCTATAAATCCAGCAAAAAATCAGTGGCGACAGTAAACAGCAAAGGCAAGGTTACGGCAAAAAAAGCCGGGACCGCCACAATTACAATCAAAGTAACCTTAAAAAATGGAAAGACAAAGAACGTTAAACTGAAAGTAAAGGTAAAATAAACAGACAGGAGTCATTTACCAGGGGGAAAAGGTGCATGCATCTTTTCCCCTGCTTTTATTAAGGCTTTACACTTTTTGCATAATCCGCTATACTAAAATAAAAAATATATCTGCCAGTATATATAAGAAGAGAGGGAAAACAGACATGGCGAAAGAGAAAAAACTAGTAGAAGCCATCACTTCCATGGAGGAAGATTTTGCGCAGTGGTATACCGATGTTGTAAAAAAGGCGGAACTGATTGACTATTCCGCAGTAAAGGGATGTATGATCATAAAGCCCGCAGGGTATGCGCTCTGGGAAAATATACAAAAAGAACTGGACAGACGCTTTAAGGAAACAGGCGTTGAAAACGTATATATGCCGATGTTTATTCCGGAAAGCCTGCTGGAAAAAGAAAAAGACCATGTAGAAGGTTTTGCGCCGGAGGTTGCGTGGGTGACGCACGGCGGTGCAAACCAGCTTCAGGAGCGTCTCTGTGTCCGCCCGACATCCGAGACGTTATTCTGTGATTTTTATAAAAACCTGATTCAGTCCTACCGTGACCTGCCGAAGGTTTACAACCAGTGGTGTTCGGTGGTCCGGTGGGAGAAGGAAACGAGGCCGTTTTTGCGTTCACGTGAATTTTTATGGCAGGAGGGGCACACTGCCCATGCTACCGCAGAGGACGCACAGGAAAGAACTATCCAGATGTTAAATCTCTATGCAGATTTCTGTGAGGATTTCCTTGCAATTCCGGTAATCAGGGGACAGAAAACCGAAAAAGAAAAATTTGCCGGGGCAGAGGAAACCTATACAATCGAGGCGCTGATGCATGACGGGAAGGCACTGCAGTCCGGAACCAGCCATAATTTCGGGGACGGTTTTGCAAAAGCGTTTGGGATTCAGTATACCGACAAAGAAAATAAGCTGTCCTATGTCCACCAGACCTCATGGGGCTTAAGCACCCGCCTGATCGGGGCAATCATTATGGTACACGGGGATGATTCCGGTCTGGTGCTTCCGCCGAAGCTTGCACCGGTACAGGTGATGGTGATTCCTGTGCAGATGCAGAAAGAAGGCGTACTGGACAAGGCGGAGGAAGTAAGAAACCGTCTGGGCAGTGTCTGCCGGACGAAGCTTGACAGTTCAGACAAGAGTCCGGGATGGAAGTTCTCCGAGCAGGAAATGCGAGGGATTCCGCTTCGTGTGGAACTGGGACCAAAGGACATAGAAGCAGGCAGCTGTGTGGTCGTCCGCAGGGATACCAGGGAAAAAATAAAAGTTTCCCTGAATGATCTTGAAACAGAGATTCCAAAGCTGCTGGAAACCATGCATAAGGATATGTACGAACGCGCGCTTGCACACCGGGATTCCCATATAAATGACGCGCATAATTTTGCAGAGCTTGCACAAATTGCCGAAAGCAAACCGGGATTTATCCGCGGTATGTGGTGCGGCAGTCAGGAGTGTGAGGACAGAATCAAGGAAGAACTGGCGGTAACCTCCCGCTGTATTCCGTTTCATGACAAAGAGCAGATTGCAAAAACCTGCGTCTGCTGCGGAAAAGAAGCGCACACACTGGTATACTGGGGAAAGGCATACTAAAACAGACGTGAAGATTAAATTACCGGAGCATGTACAGCAAATAATACAAAAACTCCATATGGAGGGGTATGACGCTTATGCCGTAGGCGGCTGTGTGCGGGATTCCCTGCTTGGGCGCATGCCGCAGGACTGGGATATCACGACCTCGGCGCCCCCGCAGGTGGTGAAAGAATTATTTTCCCATACGGTGGATACCGGAATCCAGCACGGAACCGTAACCGTCCTTTTGTGCCACAGAGGCTATGAGGTTACGACATACCGGATTGACGGGGAATATGAAGACGGAAGACACCCGAAGACAGTTACTTTTACCGGAGAATTAAAAGAAGATTTAAAAAGACGGGACTTTACCATTAATGCGATGGCATATAATGAAGAAGAGGGACTTGTAGATGTGTTCGGCGGCAGGGAAGATCTAAAAAAGAAAATTATCCGGTGTGTCGGAAGTCCCAAAGACCGTTTTAACGAGGATGCGCTCAGGATGTTGCGTGCAGTCCGTTTTGCGGCGCAGCTTGGGTTTGAAATTGACAGGGAAACAGAGATCGGGGTGCTTGCCCTTTCCTCTTCCATTGCCAGGGTCAGTGCCGAGCGGATTCAGATGGAACTTGTGAAGCTTCTGGTGTCAGGATACCCTGGGAGGCTTCGCACGGCTTATGAACTGGGGCTGACAAAAGTATTTCTGCCGGAATTTGACCGTATGATGGAAACCGCACAGAACAGTGTACACCACTGTTATACGGTGGGGGAGCATACGCTTCACACAATGCAGGAAATCCCGGCGGACAAGGTGTTAAGGCTTACCATGCTGCTTCATGATGTGGCAAAGCCGCTTTATATGACAACGGATGCTGCCGGGCAGAACCACTTTAAAGGACATCCCGGGGCGGGGGCGGAAATGGCAGAAGAGATTTTAAGACGGCTGAAATTTGACAATGACACCAGAATAAGGGTATGCCGCCTGATCCGTTATCACGATGACAGGCCTGCCCTGACTCCGGGAAATGTCCGGCGCGCCATGAGCCGGATCGGGGCGGAAAATATGCCGGATCTTTTTGCCGTCAAACGTGCGGATACACTGGGACAGAGCATGTACCACCGCATGGAGAAACTGCAGTATATAAAAGATTACGAAGACATGTATTATGAGATTAAACGGATGGAGCAGTGCGTGACAAAAAAGGATCTTGCCGTGGACGGCAGGGATCTGATTGCCATGGGAATGCAGCCCGGGAAGGAAATCGGAAAGATGCTGGATTTTCTTCTCGGGCAGGTTCTGGACAATCCGGAACTAAATACAAAGGAGAAGCTGTCAGAACTTGCGCATAAACTGGACTCCCGTCTCATATGATAGGAACACAGCAATGTCATTTGGGAGGGATTATTTTGTATAACCAGCCGGAAACAATATTAGAGCAGTATGATCTGGAAATAAAACAGATGACAAAGGGGAGAGGAGCTTACATATGTGATACAGACTGCGGCAGAAAGCTGCTTGTACCCTTCCGTGGCTCGAAAGAACGGGCCGCTTTTTTGCGGGAAATCCTTCTGGAACTGAACCGGAAGGGGTTTCCTGTTGAACAGATATGCATAACAAAAAATGAAGAGGCAGTGGCGGAGGATGAATGGGGGACGCGCTACTGGCTGAAGGATCTGGTGTCAGGAAGCGAGTGCAGTACAGGCAGCAAAAGCGATATGGTAAATGCGCTGGTGAGTCTGGCGGAGCTTCATATCCTTCTGGTTTCCTGCCCGAAGGAAATTCCTGCGTTTATGAAAAACGAACGGAACGAACCGGGGCAGATGTACAGACGGCATTACAAAGAGCTTGTCAAGGTAAAAAACTATGTGCATTCCAGAAAAAGCCGCAATGACTTTGAACTTGCTTTTCAGGGACAGTATCCGCATTATATAAAAAACGCGAAAGAAGCCATTGCATTACTTGAAGAGCTCGAAGCCGGGGGAATGCAGCAGATGTGCCTGTGCCATGGGGACTTTAACCAGCATAATGTGCTCAGGACGCCGGAGGGAATCCGGATTGTCAATTTTGAAAATATGGGATGCAATGAACCGGTGACCGACCTTGCAAATTTTATCCGCAAGATGATGGAAAAAAATAACTGGGACACAGAGCTTGGCATGTGCCTGATTGACGCATACGAAAGCAGGCGTAAGCTTTCCGCAGGAGAACGGAAGTTTTTATATCTGTCACTGCTTTTTCCGGAAAAATTCTGGAAACTGTCAAACCATTACAGCAATTCCCACAAGGCATGGGTATCGGGGCGTGACATTGAAAAATTAAACCGTATGATAGAACTTGAGCCAATGAGGACAAAGTTTCTGGAAAATTTATTTTCATTCCTGTAAAAATCGTGTATACTAAAGCTATGGATAAGAAAAAAATTTTTAAACAAATTACATATTTATGCCTGCTTGCTGTGACAGTCCTGCTGTCTGGCGGATGCGGGGAAGACAGCCCGGGGGATGACGGTATCACATATTTCCACAGTTCCATTGCGGGAACACAGGACGACAGGGCAGAGGAAACCACTTCAGTGGAAAACACGGATTATTATCTTGTGACGCATGTGGACCAGATAGAGGAGACGCTGCTTTTATACCGTTATGAGGACAATATGGAATACCGGTATTATTACGGGCAGGACACACGTTTTTATAACAAATACGGCGGACGGGCGCTGATTACCGCATTTACGCCGGGGCAGCTTGTGACGATCGGGGATGTCGATGAAGAGGGCTTTCTGACCGGGATGCAGATTTCGGACACGGCATGGGTATATGACCGGGTTCGCCGTTTTTCAGTTAATTCCAATCTGGGTATCATAAAAATCGGCGACAGCAAATACCGCTATGACACGGATACTTTTGTATTTTCCGGGGAGAACCGCCTGCAGATGACAGATATCGGGGATGGGGATGTGCTTTCCGTAACAGGCGTGGACAAAAAGATTCTTGCGGTTAATGTCACGACCTCGGAGGGGACACTGCAGCTTACCAATACGGATCTTTTCGAAGGCAGTTTTGTGCAGGTGGGGCTTCGCATTTTTTCCCTGATTACGCCGGATCTTTCCATGCAGGTACCGGAAGGCACATATATGGTTATGGTGGCAAACAACGGCTGGGGCGGCAGCACCGAGATTACCATCCGGCGCGGGGAAACAACCGTAGTGGATCTGGATCAGCTCAAAGGAAAGGGACCAAAGAAAGGCAAAATCCAGTTTCTGGTGGACGTTGCGGACGCGGTTCTCATGATAGACGGAAAGCAGACGGATTATAAAAAGCCTGTGAAGCTGACATATGGAAACCATAATCTGGAAGTTTATGCCAGTGGTTACAACGCCTGGAAAAGGACACTGTATGTTAATTCAAAGGAATCCACAATTGTTATTTCCCTTGCGGACGAGGACAGCAGCCAGGATAATACCGTAAGCGCTGTGCCGGAACAATCGGCAGACAGCCAGAAAAGTTCGGAAAGCAGCAGCCAGAACAGCTCGGAAAACAGCAGTCAGGACGGTCTGAGTGAAAAAGAACGCAGGCAGCAGGAACTGGACACGATAAAAAGCCTGATTTCCGGCATGACAAGCGGAAATAATTCACTGGTCAATTAACGGTTTTGCTTTATTACAATACTGTTACTGTTTTATTACGGAAAAATACGGGAAAAACCTTATTTTACCTTGACAAATCTGGAAAAAACAAGTATAAATAGATTTGTAAGTAATTTGAGGGAAAAAAGCTCGAATTAAATAGAACTTAAATCCATAGGAGGAATTTAACATGAACAAAGCAGAATTTGTTACAGCAATTGCGGACAAGGCTGACATTTCAAAAAAGGATGCGGAGGCAGCAGTTAAGGCCTTTACAGAGGTTGTTGCAGAGGAGCTTAAGAAGGGGGAGAAAATCCAGCTGGTTGGATTTGGTACATTTGAAGTTTCAGAGAGAGCTGCAAGAGTGGGAAGGAACCCGCAGACCAAGGAAGAGATTAAGATTCCGGCTTCCAAGGCGCCTAAGTTTAAGGCTGGAAAAGCATTAAAGGATTTCCTGAACTAATTACTGATGATAAAGAGCATCCGCGGGATGCTCTTTTTAATCCAAGGAGAAAGTATGAGACTTGACAAATTTTTAAAAGTATCCCGGCTGATTAAACGCAGGACAGTGGCAAATGAAGCCTGTGACGCCGGGCGTGTAACGGTCAACGGCAGACCTGCCAAGGCATCCACCACCGTAAAGGTTGGGGATGAGATAGAGATACAGTTTGGAAACAAAAGTGTAAAGGTGCGCGTGCTTGAACTTCTCGACACCACTAAAAAAGAACAGGCAAAGGAACTGTTTGAATATATTGCGTAATATTCTTTACAGGTTCTAAAGCAAAACATCCCCTCATATATTTAACTGATGGAGCATTACAGAGGTATGAGGGGGTGTTTGTATTATGGACGAAAAACCAGTAAACGGTCAGCATAAACTGGTATTAAACAACCGCAGTTCCGGCAGTTTTACCGGAGTTTTGGATGTGGTATCCTTTGACTTGAATGAAATCCTTCTGGAAACAGAGCTTGGAATGCTTCACATTAAAGGGAAAGACCTTCATGTGAACCGGCTGGACCTGCAGAAAAAAGAAGTGGAGATTGACGGACAGGTGGATACGGTTGACTACTCGCAGGTTCCGGGCAGCAGAAAAGGAAGTATGTTTGGAAAGTGGTTTGCCTAGTGCAGGCCGCTGCGGGTCTCTGGCTCCAGCTCGGGCTGTTTGGGCAGTCCGTTGTGCTTGGCGCGGCAATGTTTGTCCTCTATGACATGGTCAGGATGTTCCGCCGCATATTTTCACACGGCATCATCTGGGTCTCCATTGAAGATTTTATTTACTGGACAGTAGTGGGAACCTATTTTTTCCTGCGTCTCTGCCAGGTCAACAACGGGATTATCCGTGCATACATACTGCTTGGAATGGCGCTTGGCGCCCTGTTATATTACAGGCTGGTCAGCCGCCATTTTGTACGCTGGTTTACCGGGCTGGTACGCCGGATAAAAAAAGAATTGAAAAAATACTGGAAATTCGTTACAATAAGAATTAAGAAACTCTGGAAGCCGGAGGAAGAAAAGGCAGGGGAAGACAATGGGCAGACGAAGAAAACAGCATAGGAATACAGGAACCATCGGTATTGTCATAATAGTACTGGCTTTTGTTGTAGTGATGTCCATTCAAATCTACAGGATGAAGGTCAGGGAAGGCGAATATGCTTCCAGGGAAAAAGAACTGATGCAGGAATATGAGGAAGAGACGCAGCGTGCTTCGGAGATTGACCATCTGGAAGAATACATGAAGTCCTCAGAGTACATTGAAGATGTAGCCCAGAGCAGGCTCGGGCTTACTTATAAGAATGAAATCATATTTAAGGAACGGAAAGAATAATCCCGGTCAGGGGAACGCATTCAAAAAAAGAAGCTGGTGGTACCGGCTTCTTTTTTGAATGTATTCATGAGATATTTTAGGGAAAAGTTTTTTGAAATCCGCAAAAAATCCGACAAGGATTGCCGCATATACCGTGTATAATCAGGTGCTGATTCGAAAAAGTAAAGAACAGACAAGGTGTGGAGGTGTAAAATGGATGCAAAAAACAAATGGATGGAACTGACTGGAAAGGCAGGGGACGCGCTGCTTGCGGTGTGTTCTTCCTTACTGTGTATAATGGGATATTATCCGCTGGTTCCGGCTTATTACGCAGTCTGCTGCATGGACCAGAGAAAAAATATACTGATGTACATAGGATTATTCGCCGGCATGGGGTTTCGTATGCCGGTGGGGGTGACTGTGAAATATCTGTTTGTACTGCTGGTACTTGGAATCGGAATTCGTTTTTATATATGGGCGAACCGGAGGTGCAGCGGCTGGGTGGCAGGAATGATTGCCGGCATTGCGGCCGCAGGCATGAATTGCTCGGGAATGTTATTTACCCGCCTGGAACGGACGGAACTGGTGCTTGGAATCTGCGAGGGTGCTGTGGTATTCGGAAGTACCGTGCTTTTGCACTATATCCTGCAGATGACGGTTGAATTTGGCAAAACGCTGTTTCCTGAATCCGGCAGATGGGAGTTTTCCCCGTCAGGGCCTGCAGCGGTGCAGGAAACCAGCGGGAGAATCCATGCGTTTGCAGAAGCAGTGGATGAGCTTTCGGTTGCATTTACGGCAATGGGCAGCCGTTCGCAGATGTCAGAGTACGAAAGCATGGCAGTGCTGGAACGCGAGATTCTGGACAGGCACTGCGCTTCCTGTGACGCCTGCGTGCTTTACCAGGGACAGGAGAAATTATCCGCAAGAATCAGGCGTATGCTTCAGGCGGTCGTGACGCATCATTCCAAAGAGGAAATTTTAAGCAGAAATTATATGGAAGAATGTCCGCGTTATTCTGAAATGGTGGAAGAGGCGGTCACAGCCTTTTCCAGGATGGAGCTTAACGAGGCATGGTACAAGAGACTGCGGGAAAACCGGCTGGTTATTGCGCAGCAGCTTGATGCGATGGCGGATGCAATGCAGGACTGGACGCGGGGGAAAAAAATCCTGGACAGGCAGTCGCGCGCCCTGCTTGCAAAAATCGCGTATGAAGCAAGGGAACGCGGACTTGTGGCATATGATGTGCATATTTACGAGGATGAATATAAAAGACAATGTGTGAGCGCCATGGTGAAAAGCAAATGGGGCGGGGGGATTCCGAGCAAAAATTATACAAAGGCCCTGGAGCATGCCATGGGGATTGCAATGCGCCTGCAGAAGGATGCCCGCTCGATTCTGACGGTGGATGCCGTACCGGTTACGGCGTATGAAGATACCTGTTTTTATGCCCTGTCAGGCGTGGCAGCAGAGCCGAGGGACGGGATGAAGGTAAACGGGGATAACTTTGCATTGTTTACAAAAGAAAACGGAAGATACCATATCTGTCTGTCCGACGGCATGGGAAGCGGGCCTTCGGCAAGCAAGGAAAGCGATATGGTAGTGGACCTGATGCAGAAATTCATGGAAGCGGGTTTTCCGAAAGATACGGCAATCCGGATTATGAATTCGGCAATGGTGTTAAAAGGCGAGGACGAATCCTATTCCACGCTGGATTTTGCGGAGCTGGATTTATATACCGGAGGGCTGGAAATTACCAAAATCGGAGCCGCGGCATCTTTTTTAAAACACAGGCAGGAGGTCACCTGTCTTTCCTGCGCTTCACTTCCGGCAGGCGTTGACGCATCCTATGAGGGTGAGCCGCTCCATGCAAAAATGACAAACGGGGATTTCCTTGTCATGGTTACGGATGGTGTGTTAGAATATTTACATGTAAAAAATCCGGAACACAAATTATCGGAGATGATCAGCGATATAAACACCAATAATGCCGGGACATTTGCAAATGAGCTGCTGGAGCATGTCATGCTCTTTACGGGCGGACATGCGATGGATGACATGACGGTTGTAGTGACCGGAATCTGGGAGAAATAATGGTAAAAAAGATAAAAACCTTTATGGAAGAACACCATATGGTTATGCCGGGGGAGCGTGTGCTCGCCGGGGTGTCCGGCGGGGCGGATTCCGTGTGCCTGTGCCTGGTTCTGGCGGAATTGTCGAAAGAGATGGACTTTACCCTGGAAGTTATCCATGTGGAGCATGGCATACGTGGGGCGGAAAGCAGAAGGGATGCATCGTTTGTTCAAAAACTGTGCGCCCGCCTTGGAATTATGTTTCATGAAAAGGATGTGGATGTGCCCTTCTATGCGAATGAACATCATCTTGGGGAAGAAGAGGCCGCAAGAATTTTAAGGTATGAAGCGTATGCGGAGTATGCGGGCGCCGGGACAAAAACTGCAGTCGCGCATCATATGGATGACAACGCAGAAACAGTCCTGTTCCAGATGATACGCGGGAGCGGGCTGAACGGATTGTGCGGGATACCGCCGGTTCGCAGGGACAGTGCCGGAAATACCTTTATCCGTCCGCTTCTTTGTGTAGGAAGGAAGGAGATAGAGGAATTTTTAAAAGTGCGCGGACAGGCGTTTTGCACGGACAGCACAAACAGCCGGCTTTGCTACAGCAGAAACAGGCTCCGCCAAAATGTGATGCCGGAGCTTGCCCTTATAAACCCGCAGGCGCTTTGTCATATCAGTCAGACTGCCGGGCGGCTGGCCGAACTAAAAGACTACATGGACCAGGAGCTTTTGAGGGAATATGGCCATGTAGTAAAAAAGGAACCGCATAGCGGAAAAGTGCGGATACTGATTCAGGCATTCCGAAAGCTTCCCGGGGTTTTGCAGACAGGGGTTTTGCATAAGGCGCTGGCAGATGCCGCCGGAGCGGCAAAGGACATCTCTTCCGTCCATATCAGGGGGCTGCGGGAGCTTATGGAAAAGCAGACCGGAGCAGGTCTGGATCTTCCGCACGGGGTTGCGGCAAAGCGCGTATATGGGGAGCTTGAGCTGGAAATACCAAAAGAAGAACAAAAAAAACCGGTCTGTCAGACAGAAATTTCCCGGGAGCAGTTAAAAAAACTGGAGGAATCCGCCGGAAAACAGATGCGGATTCTGGCTGCGGGGGAATCCTTTTTACTGGAAACCTTTCCTTTTGATGGAAATTTTGGTAAAATTCCTCAAAAAATGTATACGAAATGGTTCGATTATGATATGATTAAAAATGGTATTTTTATCCGGAACAGAAGGCCGGGGGATTATTTTCTGCTTGACCAGAAAGGACACCATAAAAAATTAAAGGATTATCTGACTGGTGAAAAGATTCCGGCAAAGGAGCGTGACAGTCTGCTCCTTTTGGCGAATGAATCCCAGATTTTCTGGATTATGGGCAGACGTATGGGATACGGTGCGGAAATAACTGAAAATACCCGTACAGTTCTTGCGGTTACATGGACACGGGAGGAATCTGGTGATGAACTACAATGAGAAACATAATCTGTCAGTTTATCTGACAGAGGAGCAGCTTAACAAACGCATTGCTGAAATCGGGGCGGAGATTACCAGACGGTTTGCGGGGGAAGCGGTATATATGGTATGCATTTTAAAAGGCTCCGTCTTCTTTGCAACCGAGCTGGCAAAGCGGATTGCCCTGCCGATGACAATTGATTTTATGTCTGTATCAAGTTATGGCGCACAGACGCGCTCTTCGGGTGTTGTGAATGTGAAAAAAGATCTTGAGCATTCCATTGAAGGGGAAAACGTAATCATGGTTGAGGATATTGTGGACAGCGGCCATACTTTAAGCCGTCTGATGTCACTTTTGGAAAGCCGCAACCCGAAAACACTTACCATATGTACGCTGCTGGACAAACCGGAGCGGAGGGTGGTAAGCGGCCTGAAGGTGGATTATACGGGGTTTGTCATTCCGGATAAATTCGCGGTGGGATTCGGACTGGATTACGACCAAAGATATCGGAATCTTCCATACATTGCGTTTGTGGAAGATACAGAATAGAAAAGGAGAACATTGTGAATACAAATAATAGAAGTGGATTTCGTGGATTTGGCATTTATGTGGTGCTGGTCCTTGTTGTGATTGTAATCTGGTATGTGCTGAGCGGAAATACAACGACAAGCACATATACCAGGGCGGATTTTGTATCTGACCTGGAAAGGGGAGATGTGTCGAAGGTAACGGTTGTACAGAACCGTGAAATTCCAACAGGAAGTCTGCGTGTTGCCCTGGAAAATGGTTCGCAGGTTTCCCTTTATACTTCGGACGTTAATGAAATGCAGAAGCTGATGGAAAATAATGATTTTGACAACTATACGCTTTCAGATGTGCCGACAGAGAGCTGGATTATGACGCTGCTGCCATATCTTCTGATTTTCGGGGCGATATTTATCCTTTTTATTATCCTGAATAACAACGCGGCTGCAAACAACAGCGGAGGCAGGATGATGAATTTCGGAAAGAGCCGTGCGAAGCTGTCCACGGAAGAGGATAACCACACGACCTTTGAAAATGTGGCAGGACTCAGGGAAGAAAAAGAAGAGCTGGAAGAACTGGTAGACTTTTTGCGCGAGCCGAAAAAATATACAAAGCTGGGCGCGCGTATTCCAAAGGGCGTGCTGCTTGTGGGACCTCCGGGAACCGGTAAGACCTTACTGGCAAAGGCGGTTGCGGGGGAAGCAAAGGTGCCTTTCTTCAGCATTTCCGGTTCGGATTTCGTGGAGATGTTTGTCGGTGTCGGGGCATCCCGTGTCCGGGATCTGTTTGATGATGCCAAGAAAAACGCACCCTGTATCGTATTTATTGATGAGATTGATGCGGTGGCAAGAAGGCGCGGTACAGGAATGGGCGGAGGCCATGACGAACGAGAACAGACCTTAAACCAGATGCTTGTGGAAATGGACGGTTTTGGTGTCAATGAGGGAATTATTGTTATGGCGGCGACCAACCGTGTGGATATTCTGGATCCAGCCATTATGCGTCCGGGGCGTTTTGACCGCAAGATTACGGTAGGCAGGCCGGATGTGGCAGGCAGGGAGGAAATTCTGCAGGTTCATGCCAAAAATAAACCGGTCGGGGATGACGTGGATTTAAAACGCGTGGCACAGACCACCGCCGGATTTACCGGTGCAGACCTTGAGAATCTCATGAATGAGGCCGCCATCAATGCGGCAAAGACCAAGAGGGCATTTCTTATTCAGGAGGACATTGAAAAAGCTTTTATTAAGGTAGGGATTGGTTCCGAGAAGCGCAGCCGCGTGATTTCGGAGAAAGAGAAGAAGATTACCGCATTCCATGAATCCGGACATGCGATTTTGTTCCATCTGCTTCCGGATGTGGGTCCGGTGCACACCGTTTCCATTATCCCGACCGGAACCGGCGCGGCAGGCTATACCATGCCGCTGCCGGAGCGGGATGAGATGTTTAACTCCAAGGGGCGTATGGAGCAGGAACTGATTGTGGATCTTGGCGGCCGTGTGGCGGAGGAGCTTGTATTCGATGACATTACGACAGGCGCTTCGCAGGATATCAAGCAGGCAACCCAGATGGCAAGGGATATGGTAACGCGCTACGGCATGTCGGACAATATTGGGCTTATCTGCTATAAGGACGATGACGATGAGGTATTTATCGGGCGGGATCTTGCCCATGCGCGCAACTACAGTGAGGGCGTTGCATCCGCAATTGACACCGAAGTGAGGGCGATCATCGACCATGCATATGCCGAGGCAAAGCGTATCATCAATGAAAACCGCGGGGTGCTTGACCGCTGTGCTGAGCTGCTTCTCGAAAAAGAAAAGATTACCCGGGAAGAGTTTGAAGCACTGTTTGAATAGTTTTTTGTGCATTTTTTGATGGAGGAGGGAGAATCCGGGGGAAAACCAATGTACAGAATGTACAAAAACGAGTATGATTTTTTGTGCGATTTGTGCACACTTCTTTGTGCGGGCATGGTATTATAATAACTGTAAAACCCCCAATACATTATATATAGTTTTTGCTATACCCCATAGTAAAAATACCTTCTCCTAAAAAAGACAGCCGTATAAGCTGTCTTTTTTATTAATACCCAAAAAGTTTGTCTGCATGGTTGCGAAATTTCCAGTTTGGTGTTAAAATAATCAAATAAAACATATAATTAGGAGTACGGTAAGACAACCATCGTTGGTTTGCGGAGGCAGCACGGATGGACGATCATGAATTAAAAAAACTAAAACGCAGCGAGCTGCTGGAGATGCTGCTGGACCGGAGCAAAGAAGTAGAGCATCTGAGGAATTATCTGGAGGATGCAAACCGCAGAATTGCGGAGTTTGAGTCGCAGATTGAACAAGTGGGATCGGTTGATGAGGCAATCCGCAGGATGAGCGTGGTTATAGATATGGCCAATGGTGTTACGGAACAGGCGCGCAGGGCGGAATCCAATGCGCAGGCAGTGGTGGAACGGACGAATCTGATTGCAGAGGATGCGCATATTGCCGTGGATCGTGCAAACGAAGCTGCGGAAGAAGCACATCTTGCGGTGGAAGAGGCAAATAATGCGGTGGCACATGCCAATACTGCGGCGGAGCAGGCGTATACCGCAGTAACACATGCAAACACCACACTGTTCCATGCGAACAAGGCAACGGAGCAGGTGAGGGAAATCGCAAAACAGGCGAATACTGTGGTGGAACAGGCGGACGGCATTGTAAAGCAGGTGCAGGAATCGGTTGCCAGACAGCAGCAGGCAGGTGAAGAAAAGGAATGTTTAAGAAACGAAATACAGAATCCGTACAGACCGGTAAGGAGACAGTGGAATCCCCTGAAGTGGCTCAGGAGACAGTAAAAGCAAAACATGCGGACTTACGGGTAAAGGAACTCAGGGAAGAGCTCCGCAGGGTGAAATATAACCAGCGTTTTCTTGCAACCTTATACAATACAATAGGGACACTGCTTGTTGCGGCAGCTGCAGCAGTGCTGATTACGAACTTCTGGCTTCCGGTCATGCAGGTGACGGGAAGTTCGATGACACCTACCTTTGCGGAAGGACAGGTGCTGGTGGCATCCAAACTGGATCAGTATGATACAGGCGATATTATTGCTTTTTACTATAATAACAAACTTCTTGTGAAGAGGGTGATTGCCCGGGCGGGAGACTGGGTGAATATCACGGAGGACGGCACGGTATATGTCAACGACATAGCGATTGACGAACCGTATCTGACTGAAAAGGCACTTGGGGACTGCAATATCGAGCTTCCGTACCAGGTGCCGGAGGAACGTATTTTTGTTATGGGCGACCACAGGAGTGTGTCGCTGGATTCAAGGAATACATCCGTGGGGTGTGTTTCGGAAGAACAGATTCTTGGAAAAGTTAAATTCTGTATCTGGCCGCTGGACAGATTTGGAAAGGCCGGGTAGCAGGGATGACCTGGGATTTCCCGTTTTAAGGGAACGTTGATTGTAAAAAAGGGGGACGCAGCGTGGATAAGGAATTGCTCAGACAGGGACAAAAACGTTTGTCTAAACAGCGGAATCGAAGATTGTGGTGGGAAGTTGTTACACTAATCGCGGTGGTTGTTCTTAGTGGAACCATGTATATGCTGACTTATTCTGCCTCTGCGTATGCGCCGGACAGCACCGAAAGCGATGTGCAGGAAACAAATTATACGGCGGAAGGCACGCAGGGCGAAGAATCAGGGGATGACGACGGACAAAAAGAAGACGGAAAAGAACCGGATGAAACTGAAACGCAGACCGGGGAAAAGGAAATGCTTGCTCTTGATGAGTATATTT
>CAYNOE010000004.1:0-12810 GCA_964398745.1 uncultured Lachnobacterium sp. | reverse complement strand
CTGATGTTGCGGCGGAATCTTATTCCTACATAAAAGACGGCGATGAGTTCCTTGCAAAAAACTTAAGAATCGAATTTGAGTTCGAAGACGGGAACGACCTTGATGTAAACCGGCTTTATGCATATACCTGCCCGGATGATATTGTAATCCAGGATGCACTTTTGAACCCGGAAGGCGGGGATAAGGATGCGTATTCCATGAAGTTTTCCGATGGAAACCTTATGGGCAAATACCGTCTGGTGCAGACGGATGACGGCAAATACCAGATAGTCATCCATTTTATGGGAAAACCGGGCAAAAAGGTGTCTGGTTATGTGCAGTTTAATGGAACACTTAAGGTAAATGCATTGAAGGATGACGGGAAAATCCATGTGGATTTTACGGATGAAGTAGAGCTGACGGCGGATTTGGGCGATATTATGAAACCGTCTGACAACGTTGGAATCAACTACGATATCCGTGTGGAGAAAAAGGCCGTTGTTGATAAGGAAAACAACCGGATTAACTATACCCTGACTATTTTCTCTACAAAAGGGACTCCGGGGACGATAAAGCTTACCGACCAGCTCAATAATTCGGATGAAATGCTGGACGCTGAGAAACTGACCATTACCAGTATCGTGAAGGAGAAGTGCAAATACTGGTATGCGGTTCTGGACAACGGCGTGTCCTATGAACCACTCCGTACCGGCGGGGAAGAAATTTCCGCCAGCCCGAAATCCACGGGAGACGGGCATTTTGAACTGGAACTTCCGGGACTTTCAAAAGCAGAAAAGGATGTGAGCGGAACCGATATCGGTGAATTTTATACCGTTGAATACAGTTACCCTATGGAAGAGTGGGGTGGCGGAGTAAAAACCGTAGTCAACGAAGCTGTTGTGGAAGCAGTAAATTCCAAGACGGGTGAAGTAATTACCGACAGGCGCACTTCCCAGACCACGGTGGACTATTCCTATACGCTTGCAAAGAGCGGCTCGCTGGATGAGGATAAGGAAGAAGTCACATGGACAATCCGGGTGAATGAAAAGGGTGCGGACATTGCTGGGTGCAACGTTACAGATGATATGTTTGGAAAGGTAACGCCGGAACAGCTGCATATTACGCATCTGGATGGAAGCGCAGCGGGTGAGGATGAGTATGATATCAGCACAAAATCCGGTATGGTTTCCAAAATTACCTTTGCGGGACTGGGTGAAAATGAAATCAACCGTAACGGCTATATCATTACCTATACGACAAGTATTAAAAACGAAACCAGCCCTGCCATAAGTAACAAGGCGTACCTGAAATCAGGAAAGGTAACGCTGGAAAACAGTACTGCCAAGGTGAGGAACAACCTGATTAGCAAGCAGCGTGAAGGCGGATATGTGGAAAAAGCCGGGGAAGATACCGCAGTCCAGAAATGGTCGGTAGAGGTTGTGGTTCCGTCCGGCGGCATCGAAAAAGACACGGAAATTTTTGACTATAACAATAATGCGGAAAATAAAGAATTTAACCAGTATATGACTGCAGCCCAGTTAAAGGAACTGCATGAGAGTACAAAAGCGTACTGGAATCTCTATGTCTGCAAAGAAAGCGGTGAGTCTGCGGGTTATTACCAGGATACGGCACACTATGAGAAGTTTACGGATGCGGATGCAAAAGGAAAATATTATGCATTTTACCTGAAAGCAAAGGATACGGTTCCGAGACCGGATGGAGCAAATAAGCTTATCATTACTTATAGTACGACTTTTGATACAGATGGAATTTCATCATGGAGTGATCCGTGTTTCCGGAATTATGCTTACATGAACGGGCAGGAAGTCCATTCTGAATTCTGGTATCACAAGGGCGGCATCGTTAAGATGGATGAAAACTGGAATACGCAGCCTACCGCGGTATCCAATGCGGATGGAAGCATTGTCTGGCGCGTGAAAGCGGCGGCTGAAAAAGCGGGTGCTTACAGCAGCCTGACAATTGTGGACAGTATGCCGGAAGGGCTGGACGTGGAATCCGTTGAGATTTCCTATGAAGGGGAAACGGCATCCATACTCCGGCCGGGGGCTGCTGCAACAAAGGAAAAGAAACTCCTGGATATGGCTTATACCTGCCAGATGACAGACCGGGAACTTTCGGTAGAAATGAAAAAGGACGGCGCGTTTTTTGATCCGTCGCAGGAAATTGTCGTTACTTACCACTGCCGGGTAGCGGATGCGGGGTCATTAAAAGTGGGTGAGGTTAGAAGCTTCACAAACTCTGCAAGGCTGATTGAGGAAGGCAAAGAAATAAAATCTAACGATCAGACGCAGGACTGGAAGAAGTCGACGGAAGAAGAGCCGGAGAAACCAGCGGAAGAAGAGCTGTTGAACAAGACCGGAAGCTGGGACAATAATGCGCAGAAAGTATCCTATTCTGTTACCATTAATAAAGGCGCAAAACAGCTCGGAGACGGAACAGAGCAGCTGGAACTGGTGGATACCATGAAGACAAACCGGTATTCACACGGATATACGGATTATCCGCTGGAAACCAAAGCTGTGATTGACTATACGAAAGTAAAACTGTACAAGGCAGTTGTGGATGAGGACGGGAACTGTACGCCGGGCGAGGAAGTCAGTCCGGATCTGTGGAGTTTTGAGTGTAAGTCCCGGGAGTATGACGGGGAAAAGGGCTGGGATCACCCGGATAATACTTATACGATTACAGCAAAAATACCGAATGGCATGGCGTTAATCCTTCAGTATGAATACAACATCACTGGTGATTTTGAAGGATGGATTAAGGCATATAAGAAGTCAAATAATATCAAAGGCTGGGAACCGAAGCCGCAGCTTGACATCAGAAACTCTGTCAGGCTGACCGGAATCCAGGATGCGGATAACAATCATGATATCAACGAAGCATGGTCTGTGTCCGAGACGTCCGGTGCACTCAGGACGGACTGGAATTACGAGTTTACCAAGGTTGAAACAGGCAATTTCGGGGTTCAGCTTCCGGGAGCGGTTTTCGGGGTTTATGAGTGCGGGGACGGTAAAGACAAACTGGTCAAAACCTACGAGACTGATGAAAACGGTAAATTTTATATTAAGTTCAATGAAAAAGATTCGGACGGTAATCCGGTGTATAAACAGGATACCATGTACTATGCCGTTGAAACGGAGGCTCCGGCCGGATATCTGCCGGCGGAAGAACCTGTGAAGTATTATTTCTATTTTTCACGGAGCAGCAAGGAGATGAAAGCACCGAAAGATGCAGTACTCGGATATGGCAATGAACCGAAAAACTTAAGCGATGTTGTTAAGCGTTCGGTTGTGGAAAATGACCTGGATGCAACATTTATTACCGTAAATAAGCTCTGGAAGAGCGCCGGGGGGAATGATGTCAACCGTCCGGAGGGTTCGATTTCCGTGGAACTGTGGAGAATTATGGAGAACGGAACGAAAGAACGTGTGGAATATGGCGGGGCGTCATCTGTTAAGATTACACCAAATGCTGGTAAAACCTGGAGTTATACGTTTAACAGGCTTCCGAGGCATTACCTGGATGAAGAGTCGGGAGCGGAATGTGAGTACAGGTATTTTGTAAAAGAGGTTGCTGTGGACGATACCAGTGGAACCGGTCGTTACATTGTAAGTGTTTCAAACGATGAAAATTCCGCAGTTGGCAGCGGTGAGATTACCATTACCAACCAGGAAAATGTCTATGCGCTTCCTGCCACGGGTGGCACAGGCACAAAATGGTATACATATGGCGGACTGCTTCTTATGCTCCTGGCGGTTTCTGTCATGGTATATAGAAAAAACCTATAAAATTAAGGAGAAAAGAAAGGAAGAGAGTGATGAAAAAGACAAAAAAAATTATTGCTGCGATGATGGCGTTTGTACTGACATTTGCTATGTCTGTGCCGGTATTTGCGGCACCGAAGGGCAAAACGTACAGTGTTACCATCAAGGACGCTGACAAAGGACATACTTACGAGGCATACCAGGTATTTTCCGGTGATTTAAGTGAGGATGGCAAAAAGCTTTCAAACATCGGCTGGGGTGAGGGCATCTCGGAAGAAGGACAGAAAGCGCTGGGCGATGCTTCTGAATATGCCAATAAGCTGTCAGAAGAAGGCGTCAGTGCAGAAGCAGAAGCTGCCGTGATTGGTTCCTACCTCACAAAGGCAACCGCTTCCGTAAGCGAATCCCAAAAGTCCGGGGAGAAGTATACATATGTTATTGATAACCTTCCGGCAGGATACTACCTGATTAAGGATGCAGACGACAGCTTAAACGGGACAGAGAGCGCATACACCTCTTATATCCTGCAGGTGGTTAAGAATGTAGAGGTAGAGCCGAAGGCAGATGTTACTTCTGTACAGAAGTTTGTAAAAGATACAAACGACTCCACCGGAGAGACAACTGACTGGCAGAAAACGGCTGACTATGATGCGGGCGATTCCGTTCCATTCCGTCTTGTAGCTACCCTGCCGTCCAATATTGATGATTACAAAACCTTTAAGCTTGTGTTCCACGATACCCTGTCAGCAGGGCTGAGCTATGCGGATGCCGATGATTTTACAGCAATGCTTGGCGATACGGTTGTGGACGGCTTCAAAAAGACCGTGACAGCAAATGATGACGGAACAACGGCTGTTACATTTGCGTGTGATGACATCAAGGCACTTGGCGATGTGAAAGCAGGAGCAACGGTTTCCATTGAGTATAATGCAGTATTAAACGAAAAGGCACTGGTTGGGGCACAGGGAAACCCGAACGAAGTGTATCTGGAGTTCTCAAACAACCCGAATAAGAGTGGGGAAGGGGATACAGGTACTACTCCGGCTGACAAGGTTGTTGTATTTACTTACAAAGTAGTAATTAACAAGGTGGATCAGGATAATAAACCGCTGGCAGGCGCTGAATTTACATTATCCAAGCTTGTAAACGGAGAAAAAGTTGCAGTTGCTTCTGCAGTTGTTTCTGGTGACGGAACCACATTTGAATTTGCCCGCATTGATGACGGCGAGTATGTACTGGAAGAGACAGTAACCCCGGATGGCTATAACTCCATTCCGGAAGTAAACTTTACAGTTAAAGCTGACCATAACGATGCGGCATTAACGCTTGATGCATTATCTGCAGAGCAGTCTTCAGAAGGAAATACCCTTGTAAGGTTTGCTGAAAATCTGGCAGAGGGCGCACTTGCAACTGATGTAATGAATGCATCCGGTGCAACCCTTCCATCCACTGGTGGTGCCGGTACTGTAGTTATTTACACGGTAGGTATCATCCTTGTACTGGGAGCAGCAATCTTCCTTATTACAAGAAAGCGTGTCAAGAAATAAAAGTATCAGTCTGTACTGCTGTAACAGTTCAGTACTGCTGAATCCGCAGAACCACGGCAATTGCCGTGGCTGCGGATACAGCGGTAAGGGGAATCATATGAAAAAGCATCTGACAACAATAGTACTGGTAATTATGCTGGTAGCGGGACTCTCCTTACTGTTGTATCCGACGATTAGTGATTACTGGAATTCCTTTCACCAGACGAGGGCAATTGCCAGTTATGAAGACAAAGTAAACAATATTGATGAATCACAGCGGCAGGAAATGCTGAAAAAAGCCAGGGAATACAACAAGCGGCTCATGACCATGCCGGACAGGTGGAAGCAGCCGGAAAAAGAATACAACAACATTCTGGATGTATCTGGTACCGGAATTATGGGATATATTGAAATTCCGGAAATCCAGGTACAGCTTCCGATTTACCATGGAACAGACCAGACTGTCCTGCAGATTGCAATCGGTCATGTGGAAGGTTCTTCCCTTCCGGTTGGCGGCATTGGGACACATGCCGTTTTGTCCGGGCACCGCGGACTGAGTTCTGCAAAGCTTTTTACAGATATTGACCAGATGACCGAAGGTGATATATTCAGGCTGAGTGTGCTTGGGGAAACGCTGACTTATCAGGTGGATCAGATTCATATCGTGCTTCCGGATGAAATAAATGATCTGGAAATTGACAGGGATATGGATTACTGTACGCTGGTGACTTGTACGCCGTATGGCGTGAATACCCACCGTCTTCTGGTACGGGGACACCGTATCGAAAATGAGGATGATATCAGAATCATCGTGGGAGACGCTTCCCTTCTGCCGGATAAGCAGGAGATTGCAGTGCTGACGGTTGTTCTTCTGGTTTTATACGTAGTGATTCGTGTTGTGATATCAAAAATTGACTGGGAGTATCTTTGGGAAACCACATCCGGGAGGATAAAAAAATGAAGCAAAAAGCAGGAATAAAAAAGAAAACAGCATTTATACTGGCACTGGCACTGACAGCCATGTTTCCGCTTACTTATGTGTGGGCGGACGGATCTGTGGACACGGCAAGGCGCTGTTCCGTGGAAGTAGGAATCAGCGAGGAGGACAGCTTTAAGGAACTTAAGTCTGTTGAGATACCGGTGAAGTTTTACCGTGTTGCAGGTATTGATGCAGAAGGAAAGTACAATGCGCTGGAAGCCTATTCAAACCTGCAGGAAAAGCTGGATGCGGTTGATAAAAATACAAAGGCATCTGACTGGGCCGAAATCTTTGAGCTGGCAAAAAAAGATGCTGAGAACCAGAAAGCCGGTACAACTGTAAAGGTGAGAAACGGGAAAGCCACAGGCGGGGACATGGAAAGCGGCCTTTATCTGGTACTGGCGGATTCTGTCAGTACAGGGGAATATACCTACAATTTCACAACTGGTCTGGTTTCGCTGCCGGATAACGCATACTATTCCCTTGGACAGGGGAAGAACATGTGGGTTTATGACAATGTGGCAGTATCCTTAAAGCCGGAGCGGACGGCACGTTCCGGGGAACTGGAAATAAAAAAGACATTAAAGAATTACGATGCCAAAACAGGTACGCCGCTGTTTGTTTTTGATGTGGAGGTATATAAGGACGGCGAAGTGGTTTATAGTAATGTGGTTTCCCTTTCCTTTGACAAGGAGGGGACACAGAAGGTAAAAATCAGCGGACTTCCGGTAGGCGCAAAGGCAGTTGTAAAAGAAATCTACTCGGGAGCAAGTTATACAGCGGATTCCGCACAGACGGTTACCATTGACAGTTTACAGGCCACAGAGGTGTCAGAGGCGAGCTTTACCAATGAATATGATAACAAACTTGTTTACGGTACAGGAGTTGTAAACCATTTTGCATACGATGGAAATGGTTACAGCTGGACCCAGCAGAAGGACAATTCTGCAGTAGAAAATAAAATGACGGAATAGGCAAGGAGGAGAAGGATGAAGTTTTATAAAAAACACCGCTATATGCTGGCTGTTGTACTTGCGGTCGGTCTGCTGCTTGGCTCGTCCATAAACAGTGCGATGGCATATTTTACAACCTATACTTCCGCGAAGGGCGGTATAAAGATTGCCCTTGGTGATTCAACTACGATTACCGAAGAATTTAAGGACTGGAAAAAGACAATTAAGATAGAGAACACCGGACAAATGGACTGTTATGTCCGTGCAAAAGTTCTGGCGGGAGAACAGTATACCATTAAGGCGGAAGGTAGTAACTGGTCACAGGGCAGGGACGGATACTGGTATTATGCAAATCCGGTTGCGCCGGGAGAACAGACCGAAGCACTGACTGCCTCCATACAGGTACCGAAAAATCTGGCGACAAGTTTTGATGTGGTGGTGGTACAGGAGTGTACACCGGTAATCTATGACCAGAACGGAGAAGCATTGTCTGCCGAAGAAGCTGACTGGAGCAGGGCTGTACAGAAAGCAGGAAATGATTAAAGCTTTGCGCTTAGATGTTCCAGGATGGAGGATGAGAAATGAAAAAAAGACTTTCCCCTGTATTAATCGTGCTTGCGCTGGTACTGCTCGGGGGCAGTATTATGGGAAGTGCGCGGGCAGCTCTTACTTATTACAGTGAAGATTATGTTGCGCAGATGGATGTGAAATCCATCGGGGTTTCACTTGTGGAAAATAATACGGCGGTAAGCTGGCGGGATTACCTTCACAAGGACGATGCGTGGACCGTAAAAAGCGGTGAACTCCTTACCGGGATGCTGAAAAAGGATGAAAAGCTGATTCTGAACAAAAAATACAAAGAAGAACTTTCCGTTACAAACTCCGGTTCGATTGACGAATATATCCGTGTGGTTGTGCACCGCTACTGGGTGGACTGTGACAAGGAAGGAAAGAAAACCGGAAAGAAGCGCACGGACATGGATCCGGAATACATAGAATTAAATTTTCTGAAGGACAGCGGCTGGATTTTGGATGAAACGGCTTCCACTCCGGAGCGTACAGTGCTTTATTACAGCAAACCCCTGGCGCAGGGGGCATCTTCCACGCCGTTTACGGATACGCTTGCAATTGACAGTGGGATAATGAATACCGTTTCAAAAGATGGAACACAGTTTTATAATGATGTGCAGTTTATGATAGAGGCAGAGGTGGATGCAGTGCAGACACATAATGCAGAAGATGCTGTAAAGAGTGCATGGGGTGTGGATGTCAGCGTGGGAAGCGACGGTTCACTGAGTCTGAAATGACAGGAGGGGCAAAGATGAAGAAGAAATTTGTATTTCCTGCAGCGGCGGCAATGCTGCTGGTTTTTGCAATCACAGTGCCGGTGGCAGCAGAAACAACCAGAACAAATGCTGGAAATGTATCATTTACCGGCTCTAAGATGAAAAGCTCTTTTTCATCCAGCAAACTGGCAGCTTCCGTATCGGAAATGCAGCCGGGGGATTCTGTCACTTTCGAGGTGGAGCTTTCCAGCAGTGCGGATTATAATACCGACTGGTATATGTCCAACGAAGTGCTTTCCTCCCTTGAGGATGCACAGGATGTTGCAGAAAACGGAGGTTATTCCTACCGGCTTGCCTATACGGACGGGAGTGGTAAGGAAACCGTTTTGTACAACAGTGACAACATTGGAGGGGAAAAAAACCAGGCTGCAGGTACGGGCCTGAATGAAGCAACCGATTCGCTTGATGATTTCTTCTACCTGGATCGTCTCGGAACGGGCGGCGGCGGAAAAGTCAGCCTTGCCATCAGTCTTGACGGGGAAAGCCAGGGCAATATCTATCAGGATACGCTTGCAACCTTAAAGATGAATTTTGCGGCGGAACAAGCATCAGGAAACAGTACGCCGCGGCAGCCGGGCAGTTCTGTTCATCTGACAAACCAGGTAAAAACGGGCGATATCTGGACTGGCGGTGCGCTGGCAGCACTGATGGCGGGAATCGTATTTCTGATTGCGGGACTTTTGTCAATGAAAAAAAAGGAGGCGGATGAAACATGAAACGGCTGGTAAAAACTATATTTTGTTTTGTGATGGCATGTGCGCTCCTTTTCACCGGTAAAACAACCGGCTATGCAAAAGATTATACCTATACCGTTACAATTTATGCGGGGAACCAGGGAACAATAAAAAACGTTTCCGGTCTTAGTGTGGCATCCGGACATCCTTCAAAAGTACATGTTGCCAGGGGAAAAGATAAAATCACAATTACCGGATTAAGCTATGGTGACAATATAAGCTGCAATGCGCAGGGAATCATTGCACTGGATGAGGGCAGCCATTATTATGTAATGGGAATTCGTTTAAGCGGGCGTGACAACAATACGATTGCAAAAAACGCAGCGTTTACAGTGGCAGAGAGCCAGGATTATGTAATTGCCTATGGAATTTTAGGTGAAATGACGGAGTATACTGTAAATTATGTGGACGAAGAGGGAAATAAGCTTGCCGACAGCCAGAGCTACATGGGAAATGTCGGGGATGAACCGGTGCTTGCTTATCTGTATGTGGACGGCTATGTTCCGGTAGAACGCAATATTACAAAGAAGCTTACAGCTGATTCTTCACAGAATGTTTTTGAGTTTGTATACAAAAAGGGTGTGGACACTAGCAGGCCGGCGCAGCCGGAGGGCGGGGAAGAAGCCGGAAACGAGACGCCCGGCCAGGCAGGAAACAATGCAAATGAAAACAATAACGAAAATGCCGGGGAAAACAACGGAGAAGCAAATGTTGTGGATATTGAACAGGCAGGCGGCAACGAGGAGGAACGTGAGGAGGAAGTCAACCGTCCAGTAGACATCGAAGACGAGATGGTACCGCAGGCAGCCAATAATGACGGCGGTCCGGCGGCTACAGCACAAAACCGTGTAGTGGAAAACGGAATGCTGTTTCCGGTTATTATCGGTTCTGTGGCTGCGGTTGTTTTAATTACGACGGTGGTATTGTTTATTCTTCTTAAAAAACGGAGGAAAAAAGCTTGAGTAAAGAGGCAGTTCCCGGTCTGGTCAGTAATCTGATACTGCTTGTTGTAATTGTACTCTGTATTCCGGTTACCGTGCCGCGGTTTTTTGGTTACCAGTCCTATAATATTATCAGCGGAAGTATGGAACCGGAGATTCCGGTCGGAAGTCTTGTGTATGTGAAGGAGGTTCAGCCGGAGTCTGTAGCGGTCGGGGATGTTATTGCGTTTGCCAGCGGAACGGACGGCGGCGTGATTACGCACCGTGTGGTGGAAAACCATGCCGATTCACGGGAGTTCGTGACAAAGGGTGATGCTAATGACAGGGAAGACCTTGCGCCGGTTGCTTATGAGCGGCTGACAGGAAGGGTGGAATACCATTTTGACAGACTGGGAAGCATATGTGCGGTTTTTGGAAGCACTTCCGGTAAGTTCAGCCTGCTTGCGCTCGTTGTGCTTGCAGTGGCGCTGAGGCTGCTTTCCGTGGTACTGCAGAAGATGTTTTCCGACGGGGAAACGGTACAGTCCGGTCACAAATCCGGGAAGAGGGGGCTGTTTATTCCGGTCGGTATTCTGATGATTGCCGTTGCCGGATATGTGCTTGCCAGTACGCAGATGGATTACAAAAATTCCAATGACCTATACGAGGATTTAAACCGGGAGTATGCCAGCATGCAGCCGGAAACGGAGACCGGCACCGAGAAGCCGAAGGCTGACTGGAAGGCGTTTAACGTGGATTTTGACAAGCTGAAAAAGACGAACCCGGAAGTGGCAGGCTGGCTTTATTTTGAAAACGAGGATATCAGTTATCCCATTATGTATTCCGGGGAAGACGACAAATACCTGCATACTGCGATGGACGGCACAAAAGCAGTGGCAGGCTCCATCTTTGTGGAGGGGAAAAATAATCCGGATTTTTCGGACAGTCACACCATAATTTACGGGCACAATATGCGTAATCTGAGTATGTTTGGAAAGCTGAGGTATTACTACAGAGAAAAGGATTATTATAAAGACCACCAGTATTTCCAGATTCTTACAGAAAGTGCGGCATACCGTTACCGGATTTTTGCATACGAGAATGTGCGCGCGGACAGCTTTATCTATTCGGTGCCATTTGCGGCGGATGATTCCTTTGAGGAGTTTATAGGAAAGCTGTACGGGCTTTCCCTGCGTGATACCGGGGTAAAAGCCACCAGGGAAGATCATATTGTCACACTTTCCACCTGCTCCACCACTGGAAACCGTTTTGTGGTTCATGCGGTGCGCGTGGGAGAGCAGTAAAAATGCTTGACAGTTAGATGATACTTATGCTATAATTTTAATCGTGAATGGGCAGATTCCCGAGTGGCCAAAGGGGACAGACTGTAAATCTGCTGCAAATTGCTTCGGTGGTTCGAATCCACCTCTGCCCATGAAAAAAAGTCACAGAATAACGTAAGTGCGTTATTCTGTGACTTTTTTCATGTGAAAAACAAGGAATTATCCGTGCTTTATCCGTTCCGTGGATTCACGGATAATCAGTTTCGGACGCAGCAGTGTTTTGCTGATCGGAGTATGGCGGATCAGGGAATTTAAAATAGTATAGGCACATCTGCCGAGTTCATTGCGTTCCTGGCGGATTGTGGTAAGGGGAGGGTCGAGCGTGGCGGAAGTCGGGATATCATCAAAGCCGACCACGCTGATATCTTCCGGAACCGAAAATCCCCGTTTTCCGCATTCCTCAATGACGCCCTGCGCAATCAGGTCGTTGCCGCAGACAATGGCAGTTGCACCGGCGGAAAGAAAGCCCGGAACGTGGTATTTGGCGCTGTCCGCCACATAGTACCCGTATGCCATCAGTGCGGGATCCGGTACAAGGGATGCTTCTGTCATCGCTGCTTCAAAAGCCTCCTGCCGCTGGTCGGAGACCATGGAATACTGGGAGCCGTTCAAAAATGCAATTTTTTTGTGGCCGAGCATCAGAAGGTGCCGGACAGCCATGGATATCCCTTCATAGTTGTCCGTCCCAATGTGACATACGTTCGGGTTGTCCCTGATGAAATTATCTAAAAGCACGGTTGGCATGGTTGTCGTTTCAAGCTGCTTCATCCATGGGTCATGGAGGGCAAAGCCCAGAAGGAATGCACCGCAGTAGCCGTTGCGGAGCAGGTATGTATCGTATTTTTCCTCTTCCTGGAATATAGGTGTCACGGGGAGAATTTCAATCCTCCATTTATGCCGGAACGCATTCTGCCTGAAACCCAGAATAATTTCATAACCAAACTGGTCGATGGATTCATAATTCATGTTTTCCACAAATACACAGAGTTTGCGGTTCTCTTCTTTTTTGGAGTTTTTGGTGGAATATCCCATTTGTACCGCCGTATCAAGAACCATCTGCCGGAGTTCATCACTGATATCACTTGCACCATTCAGACCTTTGGAAACAGTACTTACGGAAACGCCAAGCCGGTTGGCAATGTCTTTAATCGTTGTCATAGCAGTTTTCCTCGCTTATGCATTTTTAATATAAAAATTAGTAATTATTCAGAACCCCGTCCCGTACATTCGCAAAACCGCACG
>CAYNOE010000003.1:0-37439 GCA_964398745.1 uncultured Lachnobacterium sp. | reverse complement strand
AATAAAATGGATTTTTGCATCGTAACTGTATAGGTGCTGAACAGTTACGAAGTAGTTTTATTAAGTAGGAGAGTTATGGGAGAAGATACGCGACTTGTCAATATATATCTTAAAATACATCATAAAAGATCACTGACGATGGATGAACTGGGATATCTGGCTGAGTTTGATCCGGAATGTTTTGTGAAAACGTGTGAAAACGTCGTATATAATATTCCGGAAACAAAGCCGATTATGGAACCGGTCATAGAGCCTGCGGCAGCCAGTGAGCCTGCAAAAGAGGAACCGGTGCCAAAGCCTGCTTTCGGCCGGCAGGAAATCCGCCAGATTCTTAAGAACCTCAGGCGGGTGGAAACGGACGATTTTCCTATGGCAAATGTGGACAGTGAAAAGATTAAAAGCCTGCTGGGTAATCTGTATATGGAGCTGTTATTTCCCCATAATGATAAATATACATTTATTGATATGGAAAACGGCGGAAAGCATTCTTCGTTCGATAAAAAAGCATAAAAACAGAGCATGCATAGGACTGGCTGGTTTTTCATATAGTTAAATATGAAAAGCCGTAAATTAAACCAGGATAATCAACAACTGAATGCGGGGTATGTTGTGGAAAAGCTTGAACTTCCCAAGGATTTGTTTCTTGGAATGCCGCTTTTGTCCCTTGAGGGAAACAGGGAGCTTTGTATTACCAATCACCGGGGAATTATAAGCTGCAGCAGGGAAACGATTGTGATTGCCGCGCGCGAATATGGAATTGAAATTGCAGGAAGAAACCTTTCGATTCCAAGGTTTTCAAAAGAAGTAGTTGAAATCACCGGTTTTTTGGAGAGTATTACATTCCGCTTATGATCCGGCAGGTTTACAGGTTTATTACTGGCTTTTTAATTATTCAGATACAGGGAAAAAACATATCCCGTTTTTTGAACCTTTGCATCAGAAGCGGAATATCCATCTGGCAGATGGGGAGCATGGAGGGGATGCAGTGTACCTTCGGACTGAACCTGCGGGATGTATACAGGCTTACGCCGCTGCTTCGGAAAACAAGGGTAAGAATTTTTATAAAAGAGAAAAAAGGACTTCCCTTTTTACTGAACCGGTACAAAAAACGCAAAATATTTGCAGCTTCGCTTACGGCCGCTGTGCTTGGGATTCTTTTTTTGTCAACCCGTATCTGGCGGATTGAGGTGATCGGAAATTCCTCGATTGGAGAAGACACCATTTTAAACTATCTGAAAGAAAAAGACATAAGCTATGGCGTGGATCAAAAAAGTATTGACAATGATGCGCTGGAGCTGTCCCTGCGGCAGGATTTTGACCGTATAATCTGGGCAAGCGTCTATGAGGAAGGCACCAGGCTGGTTGTCTGTATCCAGGAGAAGCTTGTTTCCGATAAAGCTGCCGAAAAGACAGATACATGCATGGATCTGGTCGCTTCTAAGAACGCTAAGATTGCATCTGTCATTACAAGAAAAGGAATTGCCCTTGTAAAAAAAGGGGATAAGGTAAAAGCAGGGGATATCCTTGTATCCGGCAGGCAGGAAATTTTAGACGACAACGGGGAAGTGAAAGAATATTTTTACCAGAGCGCGGATGCGGATATTCTGGCATATTCCACATATGATTATGAAGATAATATCCCAAAAGAAACCGTGACGGCAAATGCCACTGGAAAGGAGCATACACGTTTTTTTCTGCAGGTTTTTGATTACCGGCTTACCACCCCGAAGCTGCATGCGGATTTTGAACAGTCGGAAAATATTTCGGAAAGCAGCCAGCTTTGTCTTCTAAAAAGCTTTTATCTTCCGGTTTATATCGGGAAAAACCGACAGATTGAACTGGACAAAAAGGTAAAAAAAGTGTCAGTGGATGAGGCAAAAACACGTGCTTTGGAAAATTTAAACCAATTTCTTGCAGATTTGGAAGAAAATGGGGTGGTAATTATGGATAAAAATGTTATGATTGAAAGTAGGGAACACCAGTATCATGTGTATGGGAAGATAAATGTCTGTGAAAGCATCGTAAAAAAGAAGCCGACTGAAATATTAAAGGCGGGGGATGAAAAGGCAGCACAGGAGGAACAGTAAATGAGTCTGAGCGAAGTATCGTTTCTGATACCGGCGGAACAGATGGCCAATATTTTTGGACAGTTTGACGCAAATATTAAAAAAATTGAAAAAACCCTTGGGGTAACTGTTGTGGTAAGGGATGACCTGGTTAAAATCATCGGGACCCAGACGGCTGCGGATGGGGCAAAGGAAGTCTTTACCCAGCTTAGGGAGCTGGCAGAACGCGGAAATGTAATCACCGAGCAGAATGTCAACTATGCGCTTGCATTATTGATGGAGCACAAGGGTGATAAAATGGTAGAGATTGATGAGGACGTAATCTGTCATACCATTCTGGGAAAGCCGGTAAAACCTAAGACTATCGGACAGAAGGATTACGTTGATAAAATCCGTAATAAAATGATTGTATTCGGAATCGGACCTGCTGGAACCGGAAAGACCTACCTTGCAATGGCGATGGCAATCACGGCGTTTAAAAACGAAGAGGTCGGCAGGATTATCTTAACCCGCCCAGCGATTGAAGCGGGAGAAAAGCTTGGATTTTTGCCGGGTGATTTGCAAAGTAAGGTGGATCCGTACTTAAGGCCGCTTTATGATGCACTCTACCAGATTATGGGCGCGGAAAGCTTCCAGCGGAATATGGAAAAGGGTTTAATTGAGGTGGCTCCGCTTGCCTATATGCGCGGGCGCACACTGGACAACGCCTTTATCATTCTTGATGAGGCACAGAATACCACGCCTGCGCAGATGAAGATGTTTTTGACGCGTATCGGTTTTGGCTCCAAAGCAGTCATTACGGGGGACGCGACACAGAAAGACCTTGCCCCGGGTACAAAATCCGGACTGGATGTGGCACTCCGCGTCCTGAAAAAGGTAGATGGAATCGGAAGCTGTGCGCTTACCAGCAGGGATGTGGTGCGCCACCCCCTGGTACAGCAGATTGTGCAGGCATACGATGACTACGAAAAGAAACAGAACGTTTCACGAAAGAATAAACAGGAGAGGAAATGAAAGTGAAAGAATCCGTAAATCTGTATCGTATCCTTTCGGTCATCGGGATGATCCTTTCCACGCTGGTCATTACCGTGGCTTTATGCGGGAAAAGCCACCTTTATCTGGACGAGGCCATTTGCCTGCTGTTTTATGATGCGGTTTTTATATTGATATTTATTTTTGAACTCGAGCACGAAAGATGCAGTGGCAGACTGTCGGCAAATGTCCAGACCAACTTTGTCAGGCTTACCGTAATCTATATTGTCTGCTGCGGTCTTACCTATGTTATGACATTTTTTCCGGAATTCTGCCGTCCGGTCGTGCTGGTTCCGGTTTTAATCTGTGCCGCAGCGGACATGACGGTTGCCGTCAGCACAGGACTTTTTTTTGATATATTGCTTGCGCTTGCGGCAGGGGGAAGCTTTTATGAGCTGGCGTGCTACGGGATGCTGACTGTGCTTGCCGCCATACTGTCGGATGCGTTAAAAACTGAAAAATACGAACGGCTTCCGGCTGTCGCCATGGTATTTTTAAATTTTACGCTTCCGGAACTGTTTTATTATATGTCATATAAGGAAATTGCGGGACGGACGCTCATCTTCGGTGTACTCAATACAGTCCTGACCATTTTTTTGTCCTGCTTTATATTCCAGAAAATCTGGCGCAGGACGGCAAACGAGGTGGAGGACCTGCTTTTAGACATTGTTTCGGAGGACTATTCCGAGGTAAAAGCGCTTAAGGATTTTTCCATGGGGGAATACCACCGGGCAAAACGGATTTCCGATATCGCATACCGCTGTGCAAAACAGGTCGGGTTTAACGCAAACCTTGCGCTTGCGGCCGGTTTTTACTACCGCATGGGACTCTGGATTGGGGAGCCTTATGTAGAAAGGGCGGTGGACAAGGCTTCGGCGCAGTGCTTTCCGGCTGCGCTCGTAAATATTATAAGCGAGTACCAGGCAAAAGAAAACCTGCCATCCTCGCCGGAATCTGCGCTGATTCATATGATAGACGCGCTTATAATCAAAATCGAGGCGTTACAGAAGGATATGGGAAACAGCCGGTGGAATTACGAAATGCTGATTTACCAGACATTAAATGAATATTCAGCAGATGGAATTTATGACAATTCGGGGATGAGCATGAACCAGTTCTTAAAAGTAAGGGAATTTCTGGCAAAGGAGGAGATGCTTCATTGAGTTTTTATCTGGAAGAAGAAACAGACGCAGTACTGGATTTTGAATACAAATCGCTGGCAGAAGAGGTGGTCTCATTCTGTCTTAAAAGTGAAAATTTTCCGTATGGAGCAGAAGTAACCCTGACGCTTACGGATGATGAGGGAATTCACAGGGCAAATAAAGAATACAGAAACATTGACCGTGCGACGGATGTATTGTCTTTTCCGCTGCTGTCGTATAAACGGGCGGGGGATTTTTCATTTTTAACGGAGGAAAACGGAGAGGATTTCAATCCCGACACAGGGGAAGTAATGCTTGGAGACATCATGATTTCTGTGGATAAGGTGCTTTCACAGGCAAAAAGTTTTGGACACAGCCCAAGAAGGGAATTTGCTTTTTTGATTGTACATAGCATGCTGCATCTGTTCGGTTATGACCATATGACAGAGGAAGAAGCGTCTGTTATGGAACAAAGGCAGGAACAGATTCTGAATGCTATGAATTTGTCACGGGAGAAAGGATAAAGGTAACATAATGAAGAAAAAAAACGTAAAAACCGGACTTATGCTCCTTCTGGTCCTGTCACTTACCGGCTGCAAAAAGGAAACACCGGAAAAAACAGTACAGGATATTCCGCAGACCGAGGCTGTTACGGAAAAGGAAACAGAAACAGAAACGCAGGCTGTGGATACCCACGAGGGAGAGGTCAGGAGCTTTTATACCGGGAAATGGATTAAGGAAAAAAATGCATGGAACCGTCCGGCTGCTGTCATGACAGAAAATACGCGCGTGACACTTCCACAGTATGGTGTCAGCCGCGCGGATGTCATATATGAGTGTCCGGTCGAGGGCGGGATTACCCGTATGATGGCAATTTACCAGAATTACAAAAAACTTGAAAAGGTTGGAAATGTGAGAAGTTGCAGACTATATTATATTTATTTTGCGAAGGAATTTGATGCGGTCTATTTCCATGCGGGCGAAAGTAAATATGCCCTTCCTGTTTTAAACAGCAGCTATATCGAAAATGTGGACGGTATTACCGGAAAGGGCGGAACATATTATTACAGGGACAACGGCAGGAAAGCGCCGCACAATCTCTACACAACCGGGGAAAAGCTTGCCGCTGCCATGTCTGATTATGGTTATGACACAAAGCTTCCCGATAACCAGGCAGCGCATTACAAATTTACCACGGAGGATGCCCCAAATCTTCTTTCAGACGGGAAAAAGGCGGCAGTTGTGAAGCTTTACTATGTTGACGCAAAGCCATGGTTTGAGTACAATAAAAAAGACGGACTTTATTACCGCTTTGAGTTTGGGAATAAACAGGTGGACGGACTAAATAACAAACAGCTTGCTGTCAAAAACATCATAATCCAGAACTGTGCATCTTCCCTTAAGGATTCCGGTAATGGAACGCTGGATATTAATTATATGTCCGGCGGCGACGGTATGTATATTACAAACGGCAGGGCTGTTTCCATTACATGGAGGCGGGAATCTGCCGGTGACATTACACATTATTATGATGAAAACGGGGATGAAATCGTTCTGAATCCAGGAAAAACATGGGTTGCAGTCTGCGAAAACAAAAAATCAAAGGGAAATATTATATACAGTACGAAAAAAGAGTTCCGGCAGTAGCAGGAACATATTATTTAATGAGGTTTAAAACATGGGTAAATCAAAAAGAGATGGAACAAATTTTCTTGTTCAGGGCTCCATTCTTGCAGTTGCATCAATTATAAGCAGAATTATAGGGCTGGTCTACCGGATTCCGATGACAAATATAATAGGGGATGTGGGAAACGGATATTACAGCACGGCTTTTGATGTCTATAATGTTGTCCTTATCATTTCAGCCTACAGTCTTCCGCAGGCGGTATCCAAAACTGTTTCGGCAAAGGTTGCAAAAGGACAGTACAGGTCTGTTTACCAGGTATTAAAAGGCTCTCTTTTATTTGCTTTGATTGTTGGAATGGCGGCATCTCTTGTGGTATTTTTCGGAGCCGGGTATTTTACAGGCACATTGCTGAAAACGCCGTACAGTGTTTTTGCATTAAAGGTACTGGGACCTGCTCTTGTGGTTGTTGCAGTGCTGGGCGTGCTCAGGGGATTTTTCCAGGGACTTGGAACCATGATGCCAAGCGCGGTATCACAGGTCATAGAACAGATTATAAATGCCGTTGTCAGCATCTGGGCGGCATATGTGCTGTTTGGCTACGGAACAAGAATAGGCGCGGTGCTTGGGGATGCAGAACATTACGGACCTGCATACGGTGCCATGGGCGGTACGCTTGGAACCAATTTAGGCTCGGTCGCAGCCCTTTTGTTTATGCTGTTTGTGTTCTTTGTCTATATGCGGGTGTTCAGACGGCGTATGAGACGGGAAAAGAATACAGATGTAGATTCATTTGCCTATACAATGAAAATCCTTGTGATTACAATAATTCCAGTGCTTCTCAGCACAACGGTCTATAACATAAGCGGTATCATTGACCAGGGAATCTTTAAGCATGTTGCACTGCTGCAGGGATATGGCGAACATAAAATCGACGTCTGGTGGGGGGTGTTTTCCGGAAAATACCGTCTGCTTACGAATGTGCCGATTGCAATTTCTTCCGCAATGGCGGCATCTTCCGTACCAACCCTTACCATGTCCTTTGCTGAAAATGATATGCAGATGGTCAAAAACCAGATTCATTCCGTCATGCGTTATGTCATGGTCATTTCGTTTCCGTGTGCGGTGGGGCTTGCGGTTCTCGGTGAACCCATCTGCAGGCTTTTGTTTCCGGCAACGGCAGACACTGCTCCAATGGCGGGAACGATGCTCTGGGCGGGCGCGCTCATTGTAGTCTTTTACTCCATGTCCACCTTGTCCAACGGGCTTTTGCAGGGAATTGACAAGTTAAATATTCCAGTCATAAATTCCATCATCGCCCTGGCGGCACATGTAATTTTACTTGTGGTACTGATGCTGTTTCTCAGGATGAATATTTATGCGGTTGTGGTTTCGAGTATGTTTTTTGCGCTTCTTATGTGTATCTTAAACGCGCGGGCGCTTTCAAAATACAGTGGTTACAAACAGGAATACAAAAAGACCTTTATTATTCCGGCAATTGCTTCCGTAATCATGGGAGCAGTGACCTTTGGTATTTATAAAGGCTGTTTTGCCGTCATAAAAAGTAATTCCGTATCCACAGTAATCGGTATCTGTGCGGCGGTGTTTATATATGCTGCAGCCCTTCTTTTACTCCATGGAATGGATGAAGAGGATTTGTCCCATTTTCCAAAAGGAGAATTTCTGGTACGGATTGCAAAGAAGCTGCATCTGCTCCGCTAAAAAGCTTTGTGAGTTTCTGGAAAAACTGAATAATTTTTCAAATAATGCAGATAATCTATGCAGAGGTAAAAATTATGAATCGAAAATTAAGTATCTGTCTGATTGCTGCATTAATTATAATATTTTCTGTCGGGGTCTGGTATGGAAAACACCGGCAGAAGGAACAGGAACAAAATCCGCTGCCGCAGGCGGTCACGGAGGAAGAGACCATGATTGTGGCAAGTGTTCCAACGGTAAACTATGCCTATATTGTGCGTGCCACGGATCATATGCTTGTCGTCTATCTTTCTGACGGGCAGACGGTTTTTATGGAAACCGGAATCCGCCTGGACACGCTTGATGATGAGATGAAAGAAAAAGCCAGACGGGGAATTGGATTTCAAAACCAGGAAAATCTTTATGATTTTCTTGAAAGCTATTCGAGTTGAATCTTACCGGCGGTTATGATAAAATGTTAAATTATGAGCAAAAAAGAAAGAAAAACCTGGGATGTGGTGGTAATCGGGGCGGGAGCCTCCGGTATGATGGCTGCGATAACGGCAGCCAGAAGAAATCTGTCCGTACTTGTTATTGAGCATATGAAAAAAGCAGGGAAAAAGCTTCTTGCAACCGGAAACGGAAAATGTAATTTTACAAATGCGGCAATGGATGAGCGTTTTTATTATGGAAACCGCAAACTCGTCTCCTGTGTGCTTTCCCGGTTTTCCGTTCATGAAACACTTGAATTTTTTCATGAAACCGGTATTTACCCAAAGGAAAAAAACGGATATTATTATCCAAATTCCATGCAGGCGGCTTCGGTGGTGGATGCACTTTTTGCAGAAATGAAAAAACATGGTGTAAACCTGATTACGGAAGCTGGTTTACAATCCCTGACGCCCCAAAATGGCCGCTTTCTGGTAAAAACAACCGCCGGAACTTTTGAGGGAACAGACGTTATAGTGGCAACCGGACTCTGTGCGGCACCAAAGCTTGGCAGTGACGGTTCGGCAGTTTCCATTCTTAAAAAGGCGGGGCATCATTTTAAACCGGTACTTCCCGTGCTGTGCGGGTTTTATGCCCGTGGCCTTGACTTTAAAGAAATATCGGGCGTGCGTTCTGAGGCGCAGCTTTCCCTTGTTGTAGAACAAAAAATCCTGCTGAAAGAGCGTGGGGAACTGCAGCTTACGGAATATGGAATATCCGGAATCCCGGTTTTTCAGGTCAGCAGCCCTGCAGTCCGTGCGCTTCATGCCGGTAAGGAAGTTACGGTTCTGATTGATTTTATGCCGGGGCTTACCAGGAAAGAACTGGCCGATGAGTTGTTCTGGCAGTTTAATAGAAATAAAAATACGGCGTTTTTGCTGCTGCAGGGTCTGTTAAACCAGAAATTAATTCCTGAAATTGCAAAAAAAGCAGGAACTGACATGAAACACATGATAAAGGAGCCGCAAATACATAAACTGGCAGCTGCTGTCAAACAGTGTGCAGTATCGCTTGTTAAGGTACGGGATTTTACTTTTGCCCAGGCATGTACCGGAGGAATCTGTACCAGTGAAATTTATATGGATACACTGGAATCCAGACTGTTTCCGGGTCTGTATTTTGCAGGGGAGATTCTGGATGCGGACGGAATATGCGGCGGTTATAACCTGCAGTGGGCATGGGCGAGCGGATATGTGGCAGGAAGTGCGGTAGGAAAAAGGAAAAATGATAAAGATCAGTCAGGTGAAGCTTCCTGCAGGACATGACAGACAGGAACTTACAGAAAAAATTTCAAAATTACTAAAACTAAAACCGGATGCGTTTTCCTATGAAATTGCAAGGCGTTCCCTGGACGCGCGTAAAAAGCCGGAACTTTTTTATGTATATACCATACATGTAACGGTGGAAAATGAAAACGCTGTTTTAAAGAGAATACATAATCCATCCGTCAGCAGGGGGAATATAATCCGTTATAAGGCAGGGATTACCGGAACCAGACCGTTATCTTTTCGTCCGGTCATTACAGGCGCAGGTCCTGCGGGGCTGTTTGCTGCATACCAGCTTTCAGCTGCAGGATATGCCCCGCTTGTGTTAGAACGCGGAAAGCCTGTGGAGGAACGGAGTGCAGATGTAGCGCGTTTCTGGGAAACCGGAATCCTTGACCCGGATTCCAACGTGCAGTTCGGGGAAGGAGGAGCCGGAGCCTTTTCCGATGGGAAATTAAATACAGGTGTAAAAGATCCTGACGGCAGAAACCGCTTTATACTGGAAACCTTTGTACAGTTTGGCGCACCGCCTGATATTCTTTATGAAAGTAAACCGCATATCGGAACGGATGTTCTTGCCGGAATTTTATCCAGCATGCGTAAACATTTGATCAGGCAGGGCTGTGGGTTTATGTTTGAAACCAGAATGAAGGATCTGATTCTGGAAAACGGAAGACTTACCGGTGTGGTAACAGACAGTGGCGAAATTCTTACGGATGTACTGGTTCTTGCACCGGGACACAGCGCAGAAGATACGTTTTATATGTTAAAATCGCATGAAATTCCCATGGAAGCAAAAAACTTTGCCGTTGGCTTCCGTATTGAGCATCCGCAAAAGATGATAGACTGTTCCATGTACGGGACGCAGCAGAAGATATCCCTTCCTCCTGCCGCATACAGGGTGACTTCCAATTTTCCAAACGGGCGTGGAGTATATTCTTTCTGCATGTGTCCGGGCGGATATGTGGTCAATGCATCTTCCGATGAAAAAGGAACCTGTGTCAATGGCATGAGTTATTCAGGAAGGGATGGGAAAAATGCCAATTCCGCAATTATCGTTTCGGTTACCCCTAAAGATTTTGGTACGGACGATGCGCTTTCGGGTCTGCGTTACCAGAAAATGCTGGAACGGAAGACCTTTATACTCGGAAGCGGGAAAATTCCGCAGCAGCTTCTGGGGGATTATAGACAAAATGTCATAAGCTCTGCCTACGGGGAGTTTCCCTCCCGGACAAAGGGCGCATGTACATTTGCAAATTTAAGGGGACTGATGGGCTGTGACATGGAACAGTCGTTTCTGCTGGGAATGGAACATTTTGCGAAAATCATTCCGGATTTTAACAGAAAAGACGCGATTCTTTCCGGTATGGAAACCAGAACCTCGTCCCCGGTCAGGATTTTAAGGGACAGCCACTGTGAAAGTGCTGTAAAGGGGCTGTATCCGTGCGGCGAGGGCGCAGGCTACGCGGGCGGAATCGTATCTGCGGCAGCCGATGGATTACGGGTCGCGTCCGCAATTATGGACACATATACGCCAGTTACCTAACAGAAAACATAATGAAAGGATACAAAATTGCAGGAAGTTTCACCAATGATGCAGCATTATCTGCAGACAAAAGAAGAATATAAAGACAGCATTTTATTTTACCGCCTCGGTGATTTTTATGAAATGTTTTTTGAGGATGCAAAAATCGTGGCAAAAGAGTTAGAGCTTACGCTTACCGGAAAAAGCTGCGGGCTTAAGGAACGCGCGCCGATGTGCGGGGTTCCCTTCCATTCCGCAGACAGTTATATTAACCGTCTGGTCAAAAAGGGTTACAAAGTTGCCGTCTGTGAGCAGATGGAGGATCCCAAACAGGCAAAGGGAATGGTTAAGCGTGAAGTCATAAGGGTTGTTACACCCGGAACCAATACCGATATGCTTGCATTGGATGAGGCAAAAAATAATTATCTGATGTGTATATACTGCGTGAAAAACCGGTACGGAATTGCAGTCTGCGATGTGACCACGGGAGATTTTTTCGTTACGGAAACAGACAGTGGGTTAAAAATGATGGACGAAGTCAGCCGTTTTGTTCCTTCGGAGATAATCTGCAGCGAGTCATTTTATATGAATGATACTGAATTTACGGATTTAAAAGACCGTCTGGGGATTATGGTTTCCACGCTGGAGTCATGGTATTTCGGGGATGAACTCGCCAAAGAAACACTTTTATCCCATTTTCATATACACAGTTTAAAGGGACTGGGGCTTACGGATTATGACTGTGGCATTGTCGCGGCAGGCGCCCTTTTAAAGTATCTGTATGAAACGCAGAAAAACGCACTGGCCAATATCCTTTCCATTCATCCGTATTCAATTGGAAAATATATGATAATCGACAGCAGCTCCCGCAGGAATCTGGAACTGGTCGAAACGCTGCGGGAAAAGCAGAAGAAGGGATCCCTGCTGTGGGTGCTTGACAGAACACGTACTGCCATGGGCGCAAGAATGCTCCGTTCGTATGTGGAACAGCCGCTGATTGAAAAAGATGAAATTTTAAAGCGGCAGGAGATGATTGAAAAGTTAAATGCGAATGAGATTACAAGGGACGAACTTCGGGAATACTTAAACCCTGTTTATGACCTGGAACGGCTTGTGACCAGAATAACATACCAGACAGCAAATCCGAAAGATATGCTTGCCTTTAAAAACTCGCTTAAAATGCTTCCGGCAATCGGGGAACTGTTAAATGAAATTGACTGCGCACTTGCGGAAGAAATAAGAAATGACTTCGACACGTTAAGCGATCTGTATGATCTGCTGGAAATGTCTGTCAATGAAGAAGCCCCCGTTTCCGTGAGGGATGGAGGAATAATCAAATCAGGATATAATGAAGAGGTGGATAGGCTGCGCAATGCGTCCACGGATGGGAAGAAATGGCTTGCAGACCTTGAGGCGAGCGAACGGGAAAAAACAGGAATCCGTTCCCTGCGCATAAAATACAACAAAGTGTTCGGTTACTGCCTGGAGGTGACAAATACCTTTAAGGACCAGGTGCCGGATTATTACATGAGAAAACAGACGCTTACAAATGCCGAACGTTATATTACGCCGGAGTTAAAAGAACTTGAGGATACGATTCTGGGTGCAGAAGACAGACTGGTCAGTCTCGAATATGACCTTTTCAGGCAGATCAGGAACAAAATTGCCGAAAATGTCTCAAGAATCCAGCATACGGCAAAAGCAGTCGCCAAAGCGGATACCTTTGCAAGCCTGGCAGTGGTTGCCGCACAGAATAATTACTGCCGTCCGGCAATCAATAATGACGGGGTCATAGAGATTAAAGGCGGCAGGCATCCGGTAGTGGAAAAAATGGCATCAAAAAGTCTGTTTATTGACAATGATACATATCTGGATGGAAACAATAACCGGATTGCCATTATCACAGGTCCTAATATGGCTGGAAAATCCACCTATATGCGCCAGACAGCGCTGATTGTTTTAATGGCCCAGATTGGGAGCTTTGTACCGGCGTTATCTGCGAATATCGGCATAGTGGACCGGATTTTTACAAGGGTCGGTGCATCAGACGACCTGGCAAGCGGCCAGAGTACTTTTATGGTGGAGATGAACGAGGTTGCCAATATCCTGCGGAACGCCACGAAAGATTCCCTTCTGATTCTGGATGAAATCGGGCGCGGCACCAGTACTTATGACGGACTAAGCATTGCATGGGCGGTAGTTGAATATATCAGCAGCCCGAAGCAGCTTGGGGCAAAGACACTGTTTGCCACGCATTACCATGAGCTCACGGAACTTGAAGGAAAACTGGGCAATGTCAATAATTACTGTATTGCCGTAAAGGAAAAGGGAGATGACATAATCTTCCTTCGAAAGATTATAAAGGGCGGGGCGGACAAAAGCTATGGAATCCAGGTGGCAAAACTTGCCGGATTGCCGGAGTCCGTCATTGAACGGGCAAAAGAACTGGTGGAAGAACTGCTGAAAAATGATATTACGGAAACCGTAAAAAAAATTCCGGTACAGACCAAAGAACACGCAGTCTGGGAACAGATGTCGCTTTTTGATAAAGAAAAAGAGAACGAAATCGTAACAAAGCTTAAGGAAGCGGATTTAAACAGCATGACACCGTTAGATGCATTAAATCTGCTCAATGAACTGCAGAAAATGGCAAAAGCATGATAAACAGGTAAACTTATGAATAAAATAGAATTATTAAATCAGGATACAATAGATAAGATTGCGGCGGGGGAAGTGATTGAGCGTCCCGGCTCGGTTGTGAAAGAACTTGTGGAAAACGCAATCGACGCAAAAGCTTCCGCTGTCACTGTGGAAATCAAAGAAGGCGGGATATCCCTGATCCGGGTTACCGACAATGGCTGTGGGATTGACCATGACGAGGTAGAGCTTGCTTTTCTCCGCCATTCCACAAGCAAGATAAAAAGCGCAGAGGATCTTTTATGTGTCAGTTCCCTGGGGTTTAGGGGGGAGGCGCTTTCTAGCATTGCGGCGGTTTCCCGCGTGGAGCTGATTACCAAAACGGCGGACGCACTGATGGGAACCAGATATCTGATGGAAGGTTCAAGGGAAATATCGCTGGAAGAAATCGGAGCGCCGGAGGGTACCACGTTTCTGGTTAAGGATCTGTTTTATAATGTTCCGGCAAGAAGAAAATTTCTAAAGACTGCACAGACCGAGGGAACTTATGTAAGCGATCTTGTGGAAAAACTTGCGCTTTCGCATCCGGAAATTTCGTTTAAATATATTAACAACAACCAGACAAAACTGCATACCTCAGGAAACGGCAGCCGAAAGGACGTCATATACCATATTTACGGACGGGATATTACGGCCGCACTTTTAACGGTGGATTATGAATGTGAATATTTTAAAGTGTCCGGTTTTTTGGGAAAACCTTCTGTCAACCGCGGAAACCGGAATTACGAAACCTGTTTTATTAACGGACGTTATATTAAAAGCACGCTGGTTTCAAAGGCAGTTGAGGAGGCATATAAAAACTTTCTGATGCAGCACCAGTATCCGTTTACCGTACTGTACTTTACATTCCCTGCAGGTGTCCTTGACGTTAATGTCCATCCGTCCAAAATGGAACTGCGGTTTGAACACCAGCAGGAAATATATGACCGGCTTAAGGAGACGGTTTACAGTGCATTATCGCACAAAGAACTGATACCTGACATCCCGTTAAAAGAACCGCCCCGCAGGGAAGTGACGGTTTCTGAAAAGAGATTACCGCTTCCCGAGCCGTTTGAAAAAAAACGGATGGCCTCTGCCGGAATGAAAGAAGCCAAAGCAGCTGCAGATGAAATGACAGCTGCCAGAAAGGAGGAGAGGGTTTACATACCTGCGGCGGATGAAACAGTCCGCGTGCAGGAGCAGGTTACGCTGTTTGATGATACTCCCGCGTTTTTATCACCACAAGCAAAGAAAAAACACCATATAATCGGACAGCTTTTTAAAACCTACTGGCTGGTGGAATATGAAGACAAACTTTATATTATTGACCAGCATGCGGCGCATGAGAAGGTTTTATTTGAGCAGAATATGAAAAGGTTTAAAAACAGACAGAACACGTCCCAGACCATAAGTCCGCCCATCATCATAAGCCTTGACGCCAGGGAAGAAGAGATGTTAAACGAATATATGCCGCAGATAAAAGAATTCGGATATGAAATCGAGCCGTTCGGCGGCAGGGAATACATGATTTCCGCGGTACCGGACCAGCCTGGAAGTCTGGATATGAAAGACTTGTTTATCGAAATGCTGGATGATTTTGCAGCATTAAGCGGACGAAAAACCCCGGAAATGATCTGGGACAGGCTGGCAACCATGTCCTGCAAGGCAGCTGTCAAGGGCAATGACAGACTGAGCATGGAGGAAGCGGATGCACTGATTGAAGAGCTTCTTACGCTGGAGAACCCGTTTAACTGTCCGCATGGAAGGCCGACCATTATTGCCATGTCCAGATATGAACTGGAAAAGAAATTTAAGAGGGTTGTTTTATGAAGCCGTTAATTATCCTTGCAGGCCCGACTGCCGCCGGAAAAACGAAAATGTCCATTAAGCTTGCAAAAAAGATAAATGGGGCAATTATTTCCGCGGATTCCATGCAGGTTTATAAATACATGGATATTGGTTCGGCAAAGGTGACAAAAGAAGAAATGCATGGAATTTCCCATGCGCTTGTGGATGTTTTAGAGCCGTCGGAAGAATTTCATGTGGTGAAGTTTAAGGAGATGGCCGAGGCCGCCATGGCGGAAATCTATAAAAAGGGGCAGATTCCAGTTGTTGCCGGAGGAACAGGGTTTTATATACAGGCGCTTCTTTATGACGTGAATTTTACCGTGCAGGAGAGTGATTTGAAATTCCGGCAGGAAATGATGGAATTTGTTAATAGCCACGGCGCGCATGCGCTGCACGAAAAACTAAAGGAAACCGACCCCGTTTCCTATGAAACAATTCACGAAAACAATGTGAAACGGGTAATCCGTGCGCTGGAATACTATCATCTGACGAAAGAACCGCTTTCTTTGCACAATGAAACGGAACGAAAAAAGAAATCTCCATATAATTTTGCGTATTTTGTGCTGACAGATGAGAGAAAAAAGCTTTATGAGCGGATTGACAGGCGGGTGGACCTTATGATGGAACAAGGTCTTTTACAGGAAGTAAGACAGCTCCATGACATGGGATATACAAGGGACATGGTGTCCATGCAGGGACTTGGCTATAAGGAAATACTGGATTACCTGGACGGGAAATATACGCTTGAGGAAGCGGTTTATATCATAAAAAGGGAAACAAGGCATTTTGCCAAACGCCAGATCACATGGTTTAAAAGGGAAAGGGATGTCATCTGGCTGGACCAGTCAGCATATGGTTATGATGAGGACGCCGTTTTAGGGGAAATGCTTAAGATTATAAAAGGGAAAGGGATTATAAAATGAAACACCTGCTTTTGGAACAGTATAAAAAGCTCGGGATTTCCCGGGAAGTATACGCCATTGGGGAACAGACGGAACAAAAACTTAAGGACCGGTTTGAAAAAATCGATGCCGTTGCGGAAGCAAACCAGCTTAAAGTCATTGCCGCAATGCAGAAAAACCGTGTAAGTGCGGAATGTTTCAATATATCCAGCGGATATGGGTATAATGATATAGGAAGGGATACTCTGGAAAAGGTTTATGCAGACTGTTTCGGCGGTGAGGATGCGCTGGTGCGGCCGCAGATTACATGCGGGACACATGCGCTTGCGCTTGCACTCATGTCAAATTTAAGACCGGGCGATGAACTTTTGTCTCCCGTGGGAAAACCGTATGACACGCTTGAGGAGGTTATCGGAATCCGCCCGTCAAAGGGTTCGCTTGCGGAATACAAAATATCCTATGCACAGGTCGATTTGCGCCCTGACGGCAGTTTTGATTATGAAGGGATAAGAAACGCAATCAATGAAAGAACTCGTCTTGTGACAATCCAGCGTTCCAGGGGGTACTCCAGCAGGCCGACGCTGTCCGTTGACCGCATCGGGGAGCTGGTTGCTTTTGTTAAAAGTATAAGACCGGATATTATCTGCATGGTAGATAACTGCTATGGAGAATTCGTGGAAGACAAAGAACCGCTTTCGGTGGGGGCTGATATGATTGTCGGTTCCCTTATCAAGAATCCGGGCGGGGGTCTTGCCCCGGTCGGAGGTTACATTGTTGGAAAAAAGGAATGTGTGGAAAACGCAGCATACCGCCTGACTTCCCCGGGGCTGGGCAAGGAGGTCGGGGCGTCCCTTGGGGTAATACAATCCTTTTACCAGGGGCTTTTCCAGGCTCCGGTAGTTGTAAGCGCCGCATTAAAAGGGGCGTTGTTTGCTGCAAATATTTATGAAGAACTGGGTTTTTCAGTGATTCCGGACGGGAAAGAAAGCCGGCATGATATTATCCAGGAAATTGAGTTTCATAATCCGGACGCCATGCTTGCGTTCTGTGAAGGAATCCAGGCTGCAGCCGCTGTGGACAGCTACGTTACGCCCGAGCCGTGGGCAATGCCGGGCTATGACAGTGAGGTTGTGATGGCGGCAGGCGCGTTTGTGCAGGGTTCTTCCATTGAACTTTCCGCTGACGGTCCCCTAAAACCGCCATACGCTGTGTTTTTCCAGGGTGGACTGACATGGTACCACGCAAAACTGGGAATTCTTATGTCTTTACAGAAACTTTTTGAACGTGACCTTGTTAATATGGATAAACTGTGCTAGAATAAAATGAGTTTTGTGTGACTCCGGAAAAGTAGAAAGGAATTATATGAGTCACATAACCATCAAAAATCTACCTGAATCCGAACGCCCGTACGAGCGTTTCCGGAATCTTGGGGCAGAAGCACTGTCTGATGCAGAGCTTCTTGCAATTATTTTAAAGACAGGATCCAAAAACCAGACCTCGCTGGAACTGGCGCAGAATCTCCTGTCAGAATGCCAGGGAAACATATTAAATCTCTATGAAATGTCCTATGAACAGCTTCTGGATATCAAAGGGATTGGCATGGTCAAGGCAATCCAGCTGAAAGCGGTTGCGGAGCTTTCCAGACGGATTGCAAGAACAAACAGGGGATACAGACTGTCTTTAAAAACTCCTTCTTCCATTGCCAGCTATTACATGGAAGATATGAGGCACCGCAGGGAAGAAGCGTTTGTCAGCGCGTTTTTTGACGCCAAATGCAAATTTCTTGGTGACAGTATTATTGCAGTCGGAAGCGTAAGCCATGCAGATGTTCCGCCAATGGAACTCTTCCGTAAAGCGCTTTTACGCAATGCAGTCATGATAGTTATCCTTCACAACCATCCAAGCGGTGACCCGGCACCGAGCAAAGCGGACATTGCGGTTACCAGGCGGCTGGAACAGGGGGCAGGACTTTTGGGGCTGACGCTTGCGGATCATATTGTAATCGGGGATAACCGGTATTACAGTTTTAAGGAAAATCATATGTTGTCAACATTAACATAAGAAAAGGGAGAGGACAATGAATAACAATATTTATGGTATCGATTTGGGTACATGTAATTTCAAAGTATTCAGCAAGGCAGGGGGCAAGGTTTATTCAGAGAAAAATACCATTGCAGTGGTGAATAAAAACCAGATTTATGCATACGGGGACGATGCCTATGCAATGTACGAAAAGGCACCGGAAAACATTCATGTGTTTTTTCCGGTTTCAGCGGGTGTAATTGCAGACTGTAATTTTCTGCAGACAATGATTTTTGATTACCTGGAAACAAAACTGAAATGTAAAACCAAGAACGCGGAATTTATAGTGGCAGTCCCGACCGATATTACGGATGTGGAAAAGAGGGCCTTTTTTGACTTGTTTTACAAGAACAAATCCCGTCCCAAAGTTGTCATGCTTTGTGAAAAGCCACTGGCAGATGCTGTGGGACTGGGAATTGATGTGAGCGAGCCGACCGGGGTCATGATTGTAGACATGGGAGCGGACACCATTGAAATCTCCGTGATTTCACTGGGAGGGCTGGTTTTGAGCGATCTTCTGGATTTTGGTTCCAACCGGCTGGATGAATCCATCATCAGTCATATCCGCAGGGAATTTAACCTGGTAATTGGAAAGAAAACAGCCAAGTCCTTAAAAGAAGAACTGGGCAGCGGGCTTCCGGGTCGTGAGGAAAAAATGACAATCGTGGGACTTGATGTTGTCAGCGGGCTTCCGGTGGAGCGCGAAATCAGTGCGGAAGTCGTTTATGAGGCAATTAAGGCAAATCTTGAATCCATCTGTACGTCCATTAAGATGATTCTTGAAAAAACCCCGCCGGAGCTTGCAAAAGACATTATTCATGCAGGTATTTATATTACCGGGGGAGGCTCCAAGATTATGAATCTTGATAAACTGTTTACAAAAATAACCAATATCAGGGTGAATACCTGCGAAAATCCGGAGGAGAGCGCGGTGCTGGGGCTTTCCATTATAGCCACGGACTCCAAATACAAAAGGCTTCCGTTTACGGTTAAAGGAACTAATTTAAAATAAAAGGAGCGCACCGAAGGTTTCATGAAAAAAAATCGAGGATTTCGAAACAAGAAAAAACGACTGCCAAGTAAATATGTACTTTTTATACTGTCCGGAATCTGCGTGATTGCGATTTTCGTCAGTCTGGTCTTTAATATTTCCGGTGGACCTTTAAGTACAGTTGCAGGCTATGTGTTTGTTCCCATGCAAAACGGAATCAACAGTGCCGGTTCTTATCTCAGGGGAAAAACCAATGATTTTAAGACGCTCGGCATCGTGTTGGAAGAAAACAAGGATTTAAAAAAGCAGGTGGATGAGCTTACGGAACAGTTAAACCATGTGAAGCTGGACCAGTATGAACTTGATAATTACCGTGAACTTCTTGAACTGGATGATAAGTATTCGGAATACGACAAAGTGGCGGCGAATGTCATTGCCATGGACGGTACAAACTGGTTTACAATATTTACCATAGACAAGGGTTCTAAGCAGGGTATCAAAAAGGGCATGAATGTCATTGCGGGAAATGGCCTGGTTGGGATTGTGACAGATACCGGTTCCAATTATGCAAAGGTCAGGGGTATTATTGATGATTCAAGCAACGTCAGTTCCATGGTGCTGACAACAAAAGATATCTTTAACGTCAGCGGAAATCTTATGACAATGAACAAAGATAAGCTTCTTCCTTTTACGGAGCTGAGGGATGAGGAAGATAAAGTAAAGGTGGGGGATCCGGTCGTTACCTCCCATGTTTCCGACCAGTACCATGAGGGAATTCTGATTGGCTATATCAACACGGTTGAACCGAATCCAAACAATCTTACAAAGTCCGGCACAATAACTCCGGTGGTGGATTTTCAGCATTTACGGGAAGTACTTATCATTACCGATATCAAGGATACTGGTAAAGAACTGGAGCAGGAATAGGTTATGCGTAGAAAAATTGTACTTTTTGTAATTATAGCAGTCTGTTTTTTGCTGCAGTCAACCGTATTTCAGGCACTTTCCCTTGCAAATGTCGCTCCAAACCTTCTGATTATTGTCACCTCTGCATTTGGTTTTATGCGCGGAAAAAAAGAGGGGCTGTGGATTGGATTTTTTTGCGGTCTGATTATCGACATCTTTTTTGGTTTTTATCTTGGTGTATATGCTTTACTTTATATGTATGTTGGATACATCAACGGAATGTTTCAGAAGTGGTTTTATCCGGATGACATTAAACTGCCGATGCTTTTAATCGGCTCCAGTGACATTGCCTGCAATTTTGTAATTTATATGCTGATGTTTCTGCCCAGGGGCAGGTTTAAGTTCTGGTATTATCTGTCCGCCGTGATTATTCCGGAGTTCGTTTATACGATGGTCATTACGATCTTTTTGTATTTTATTCTTCTAAAGATTAACCAGAAACTGGAGGAACATGAGAAAAGGAGAGCGATAAAATTTGAGTTATGATATTAAGGATTTTTTAAAGCGTTTTTTCAGTTCCCGGCTGTTTGTGCTGTCGTTCGTATTTATCCTGCTGTTCGGTATTATACTGGCAAGACTTTTTTCCTTACAGGTGGTTAATGGAAAGACCTACCAGAAAAATTTTTCACTCAAAATATTAAGAAAACAGCCGGTAGAAGCCGCAAGGGGAAATATTTATGACTGCAATGGAAATCTTCTGGCATATAACCAGCTTGCCTACTCCATTTCCATTACGGACAGTTCCACTTATTCCGAGCGGGACGAAAAGAACAAGCAGATTAATACAGAGCTTGCAGAGCTGCTTACTGTTTTGGGTAACAATGAAGAAACGCTGGTCAATGATTTTAAGATTGATCTGGATTCGGATAATGAATACAGCTTTAATGTAACCGGGAAAGCGCTTGAGCGGTTCCGCGCAGACGTGTTTGGACGGGTTTCCGCAGACAAGTTTGAGTATAATGATGATTTTGGCTTTGACGAGTCAGTAGCGACTGCAGAACAGGTCATGAACTATCTTATGTCAGATGAGCACTTTGGGGTTAGCAAAAAGCTTTCAAAACAGCTTGCCTACGAGATTGTAGTGGTGCGGTATGCGATTAATGAAAACCGCTATGCACGGTATAAGTCGGTTAAGATTGCACAGGATGTATCGGACAAGTCTGTTGCCTATGTGAATGAACATATGGATACTTTAACCGGAGTTTCCGTCAATGAGGACATGATCCGGAAATATAATTACAGCGAATATTTTTCTTCCATCATCGGTTATACCGGAAGAATTTCAGATACGGAGTATGAGCAGCTTTCAGCGGATGATAAAAGCTATACCCCAAACGACACCATTGGAAAGGCCGGTCTGGAACAGTATTATGAATCCTATCTGCGCGGTAAAAACGGGGAACTGAAGTTTTATATTGACAAGGTTGGCCGTGTACTGGAAGTAATCAGCAGCACGGATTCTGTTGCCGGAAATGACTTGTATTTAAGTATTGATGCGGATTTGCAGAAAGCCGTTTATTATGCCCTGCAGAATGAGATTGCCGGAATTGTTTTTTCCAACATTAAAGAGCACAATATTCCAATCAATGATGTTTACAATGCACTGATTGGAAACAGTGTGATTGACATTAAACATATGGAAAAGAAGAAGGCATCCGAAACAGAAAAGGAAGTGTACAAAAAATTCCAGGGCAGACAAAAAACGGTGCTTCACTCCGTGGAATCAGAACTGTCCGGTTCCCCGACTGTATTGTCTGAAATGCCGGAGGAGCTTCTGGATGATATTACCTATATCATTTCCATGCTTAAAGAAAAGGAAATTCTCCTTACTGATGAAATTGACGGAAATGACAGCACATACAAGCAGTGGAAGAACCACAGAATCAGCCCGAAGGAATACTTAAATTACTGTATTTCCATGCACTGGATTGATATTACGAAGCTTTCAGTGGATGAAAAATATGCAGATTCTTCTGAGATATATGATGCGCTCTGTACTTTTATCCTGGAGGAAATTGAGGATGATACTGAATTTTCCCAGATTGTATACCAGTATATGATTGAGGGCGGCGACATATCGCCGAGAAGTCTTTGCGTGATTTTGTTTGACCAGGGGGTTCTGGATTATGATGATGCAACTGTCCGTAAACTAAAAGAGGGGACATTATCTGCATATGATTTTATTCTGGACAAGATTAACAGGATAGAGATTACCCCGGCTCAGCTTGCGCTGGAACCGTGTACCGGCTCCAGTGTGATTACTGACATTAAAACCGGAGAGATTCGCGCGCTCGTAAGCTATCCGGGATATAATAACAACAAGCTTGCAAATGGTGTGGATGCCGATTATTATGAATTGCTGCAGAATGACCGTTCCAGGCCGCTCTGGAATTACGCGACACAGGAACGTACCGCACCTGGTTCGACCTTTAAAATGGCTACGGCAACTGCCGGACTGGCTGAAAACATGATTACTACATCCAGCAGGATAAAATGTACCGGAGTTTACCGGGATATCAGTAATGAACCAAAATGCTGGAAATATCCGGCCACCCACGGGAATGACAATGTATCGGAGGCAATCCGGGATTCCTGCAATATTTTTTTCTATACCGTCGGAAATGATTTTGCGAAGAAACAGACCGGGGTTTACAATGATGCAAACGGAATCAAATATATTCAAAAATACGGAAAGCTTTACGGGCTGGACAAAAAAACCGGGCTTGAAATCGAGGAAAATACTTCAAAGCTTGCAGATGAATTTCCGGTTATGGCTGCAATCGGGCAGAGTAATAATAATATTACAACAGTCGCGCTTTCAAGATATGTGACTGCGGTTGCCTCCGGCAGGCTGTATTCCTACCAGCTTATGAATAAAATTGTGGATGCAGACGGTAAGACCGTGGAAGAGTACAAGCCGGATTATGAGGATATTTCAGAAACCCTGACAACAGAGGAATGGAATTCCATACATTCGGGTATGAGGATGGTATGTGAAGGCCTTGACAGTTTTTACGGGTTTGACATTCCGGTGGCAGGAAAAACAGGTACTGCGCAGCAGACGGATCATCCGAATCATGCGCTGTTTGTCGGCTATGCGCCGTACAACAATCCGGAAATTACATTTGCCACACGTATTGCGAACGGATACAGTTCCCATAATGCTGCAGCGGCATGCCGCAATATGATTGCATATTACTATGGAGAAAAGTCGCTTGATGACCTGATTAAGATGAAAGCATCTGGTGGTAACGGCAACTCAAGCAACCACGTTGCTGATTAATCACATAAATTACTATTTAACAGGAGGTTTCTTTCATGGGTGAAGTTATCGTTTTCACTTCAGGAAAAGGCGGTGTCGGCAAAACTACAACAATTGCCAACATTGGAGCAGGACTTTCACGGTTAGATAAAAAAGTAATCATGCTGGATACAGACATGGGACTTCGGAATCTGGATGTTGTTATGGGAATGGAGGATCAGATTCAGTATAATCTGATAGATCTTCTGGAGAACCACTGCAGGCTGAAACAGGCGATGATAAAGGACAGGAATTTCCCGGGACTTTTTATGATTCCAGCCGCACTCAGGTGCAAAAAAATAAGGGATTATGAAAGCAAGCTTTATACGCTGATCGGGCATCTTAAACAGGAATTTGATTACTGCCTGATTGACTGTCCGGCAGGGATTGACGACGGCTTTCATTTTGCAGTTTCGGCTGCAGAACGTGCTGTTGTGGTGACAACCCCGCATATTTCCGCAGTCAGGGATGCGGGGCGTGTGCTTTATCTTCTGGACGGGCTTAAAATTGCACAGGTGGATCTGCTTATTAATTCCTACAATCCCAAACTGGTAAAGAAACATGATATGCTTTCCAAAGAGGATATTGAAGAGATTTTAGGGGTAAAAAGCATTGGGGTAATTCCGGTGGATGACAAGGTAATCGTAAGCCAGAACCAGGGAATTCCAGTTCTTTCCGTCCGGTCAAAGGCAGGACGCGCATTTCTGGCAGCTGCGCGTGCGATTGACAGCCCGCGGATTATTCCGGTGGATTTAAATGTGGAGGATCCCTGCCAGAAACAAGGCCATATATACATAGATGGAAAGGAATGTGGCTATGAAGGGTAGATTATTTAAATGCAGATTATTCAAATACAGGACACAGGGATCCAACCAGATTGCAAAAGAACGATTAAAACTAATGACAGAAGCAGGGGTTGTGGATGCCTCCCCTGTTGCCATGCGGCGCATGAAAAAGGAGATATCCGCGATTATTTCCAGATATTATGACCTTCCGCCGGACAACTATGAGATAAGAGTGATTTTGAAACAAAACAGGAAAAGAGCATAGGATGTTAAAACAATACAAACTTAAGAATTATCACTTTGAACTTATTATAGCGGTTATTGCACTGAATATTATAGGAATTCTGCTGATTGGCAGTGCCAGGCAGTCCGTACAGAAAACACAGATTATGGGATTTATGATGGGACTGGTAATCATGATTATCATCTCCCTGATGGATTATTCCTTTATACTTAAATTTTCATGGCTGTACTATTTTGGAATTGTCGTACTTCTTGTGCTTGTTTTGGCAGTCGGTCATAACTCCCATGGCTCGCAGCGCTGGATTGAGTTTCCGGGTTTCAGGTTCCAGCCGTCCGAGCTGGCTAAAATCGTAGTTATATTATTTTTTTCGTGGTTTTTCTCAAAATACCAGGAAAAGATTAATACGCTTAAGGTACTGGGTATTTCTTTCATTATTATCGGGATTCCGCTGGCTCTGATTTTTAAACAGCCGGATACTTCGACAACAATAGCAATTGCGCTAATTTTCGTCAGCCTCTTGTATATTGTGGGATTAAGTTATAAAATAATAATAACGGTTCTGGGAATCTGCGTACCGACAGGACTGATTGGTTTTACGATTCTCCTGCGGAGAGCGCTTACAAGTGATGATTACCGCATGGGGAGGATTATGTCGTGGCTGTATCCAGATGACCCCAAATGGGCGGAACTCGCAGCCCAGCAGCAGAATTCCATTATGGCAATCGGAAGCGGACAGTTGTGGGGAAAGGGACTGAACAATTCCGTTGCCACTTCCATGAAAAATGCAGATTATATTGTGGAGCCGCAGACAGATTTGATTTTTGCTGTCGGCGGTGAAGAACTGGGATTTGTCGGAACGGCGGTTATATGCGCCCTGCTTTTGTTTATCATCGTCGAATGTATCCTGATTGCAGGCAGGGCAAGGGATATGCAGGGCAGGCTGATTGCCACAGGTATGGCGGCGCTGGTGGGGTTCCAGAGCGTCTTTAATATTTTTGTGGCAACGGGACTGATGCCCAATACAGGTATTCCGCTTCCGTTTGTAAGCTATGGACTGACATCCCTTGTGTCACTGTATATCGGACTTGGGTTTGTATTGAATGTAGGATTACAGCCGAAAAAATAAAGGCAGTCACTGGCTGCCGGAAGTAATAGGGGGTATTTTATGAATATTGGACTTGTAGCACATGATTCAAAAAAGAAACTGATGCAGAATTTCTGCACTGCATACAGAGGGATTCTGGTAAAAAACGAACTGTTTGCAACCGGAACCACGGGGCGGCTGATTGAGGAGATTGCGAACCTGCAGGTACATAAATATCTTGCAGGGCATCTGGGAGGTTCCCAGCAGCTTGGGGCACAGATTGAACATAACGAGATAGACCTTGTGATATTTTTAAGGGATCCGCTCAAACCAAAATCGCATGAACCGGATGTCAACAGTATAGTAAGGCTTTGCGACGAACATAATATTCCGCTTGCCACCAATCTGGCGACTGCGGAACTTTTGATAAAATCTTTGGACAGGGGAGATTTAGACTGGCGTGAAATGTACAAATAAAATACATAAAACCAGACTGGTCTGTGTGCTCTGCATTACAGTTCTTTTTATGGGCGGCTGCAAAAACACAGAGCAGGCGATTGAAAATGCATATTCCGTTTATGATTCCGGAAGCTCCGCGACAGGGGAGTTTTTTTCCAAAAACCTTTGTGTGACTGCAGACGGCGACAATGGAACCGAAAAAGTAAATTCTGCGCTTGCGGGTTATGCAGGCGTGTTTAATACGGATACAAAGGAGGTATTATACAGCCAGAAAATTTTTGACAAACTGTATCCGGCAAGTACGACCAAAATTCTGACGGCATACATTATCATCCGTCACAGTAATCTGGATGACAAGGTAACGGTCAGCGCGGATGCAGTTACAAATCTGGCCGGGACATCCGTGTGCGGGCTTCGCGCCGGAGATGTGATTACAGTCCGGGAGCTTTTGTACGGGCTTCTTCTGACAAGCGGGAATGATGCTGCAAATGTGCTTGCAGAAAATTATTCAGGCTCCATAGAAAAATTTGTCAAGGTCATGAATAAAGAAGCGAAAAAGCTCGGGGCAACCAAAAGCCACTTTGTCAACCCTAACGGACTTCCGGATGACGACCATTATACAACGGTTTATGACCTGTACCTGATTTTTCAGGAAGCGGTCAAGCTGCAGGAGTTTGTGGATATAATCGGGACTGCGGTACATGAAGCCTCTTACCTGGATGTAAATGGAAACGCTGTCACAAAAACCTGGGAAAATTCCAACCAGTACATAAACGGCAGGTCAGTGGCGCCGGATAAAATAAAAATTGCAGGCGGGAAAACAGGAACCACCAATGCCGCGGGTTACTGTCTGGTGCTGTATTCCAAAAACAAAAAGAAAGACAATATCATCAGCATTGTATGCAAATCAGACGGAAGGGATCACATGTACCAGTTTATGAACGAGATTCTGGACACGTTTGCAAATTAGAGAATTGTAACTTGTAATTCACGCCCAAGTATACTATAATTATTAACAGACAGGACACTATGACTGGTTATAACAGTCGGGAATTCAGGAGGAAATGCCATGATTGAGATTATATGCGGTGAAAAGGGAAAAGGAAAAACAAAAGAACTGTTATCCAGGGTGAACGGTTCAGTTTCAACAGCGTCTGGAAGTGTTGTATATCTTGACAAGAGCCAGAAGCATATGTATGAGCTGAATAACAAAGTTCGCCTGATTAATGTAATGGATTATCCGGTTTCAAACTGTGATGAATTTCTCGGTTTTATTTCGGGTATTGTATCACAGGATCATGATTTGGAGGAAATGTATCTGGACAGTTTTCTTACGATTGCAGCTGCGGAAACTGATGCAGATATTATGAAAGCAATTGAAAAACTTGACGTAATTAGTGAAAAATTCAAACTTCGTTTTATTCTTAGTATTTCCAAAAACAAGGAAGATCTGCCGGAATGTGCCAAGGCAAAGGTAACGACTGCTTTATGATCTGGACATGAATATTATGAGGGTTGCAAAAAGCAACCCTCTCTTAAGCATATCCTTTAGTCGTCAAGTGTGGAACGGATTCTTCCATAAAAGCTGATGATGTAAAGGCCACTTAAACCGACAAGTGCGTAAATTATACGTGTCAGCCAGCTTCCGTCGCCAAACATAAATGATACCAGATTAAACTGGAAAAAACCAATTAATCCCCAGACGATACATCCGATGACTGCGAGAGTCAGTAAACAATTATCAAGCCATTTCATATAAATACCTCCGTTTTATATTCTTTTGATAGTTTCTCCGGGAATAAAAATAATATACATGTTTTGAATGATTGTTTTTGTACCAGATAAATGGTAAGATAGTAGTATCAATTTATGAGGTGAATTTCTTTGTCAAAAAAACAAAAAGTTGTTAAAATGCATCGCAGGTTTAATCTGGATATCGGGGTTGTCATTTTTCTTATTATTATCATTTATGTTGTATTTAATGTGTTTGATTATCTGACTTCCACCCGTATTGCAGAATATGAGGTAGGGCAGGGAACCATTGCAACCAATTATGTATACCATGGACTGGTTTTAAGGGATGAGACGGTTGTATATGCTGGACAGAGCGGATATATTAACCATTATATAAAAAATGCCAGCAAGGCATCCGTAAATGACGTAATCTATTCTATAGATACAGACGGCGGGTTGTCTAAAAAAATTACGACTGCCATTGGGGATGGGACAGGCCTGAATGCACAGGGGTTGTCAGAGATTTCGGGAAAACTGGATGTGTTCCGTAAATCCTGCGACCTGAATTCTTTTTCCTCGGTTTATGCTTTCAAAAATGAACTGACATCCCAGCTTTCACAGACCTTAAATGAGAATGCGCTCAAAACGCTGGAAGAGGATGTGGACTCTGCTGAGGCAAACAACACGTTTTATAAGAAAAAATCAGAGAAACCCGGCATTATCGTATATCAGACAGATGGCTATGAAACAGTAAATGTCAGTAATTTTACGGCTGATAATTTTAATCTGGCAAACTACGCTTCTGTTGCACTGGAAAATAATGTGCAGGTAAAAGCGACTGACCCGGCGTACAAACGGATTAACAGCGAACTTTGGAATATTATCATTCCAGTCACCAGGGATGTGGTGGAGCAGTTAAAAGATGAAACAAATGTCAGAATCCGTTTTTGCAAGGATGATTATATCTCCACGGTTCCGTTTTCGGTAATAACCAGGGAAGAAAATTATTACTTAAATCTTTCTTTAAAAAATTCAATGATTCGGTATGTCAATGACCGTTTTTTGGATATTGAACTTGTTGTATCAAGGGAAACCGGACTTAAAATCCCAAATTCTGCCATAACAGAGAAGGAATTTTATACGATTCCCAAAGAATACTTTACTAAGCAGGAATCATCCGAGCCGGGGCTTCTGATTGCAAACAAGCCGGGAAATACAAAGGAACTGTCGCTTGTAACGCCGACGATTTATTATGAAACCGGGGATTATTACTATGTGGATGCAGAGATGGTTTCTTCCGGCGATATCGTGGTAAAAAACGATTCGACAGATACCTATAGTATTGGACAGGATGTTGGAAAGCTGACAGGCGTTTACAATATTAATAAAGGGTATGCAGTATTCAAACAGATTAATATCCTTTCCAAAAATGAGAATTATTCGATTGTAGAGATGAAAACTGCTTATGGGGTAATGCTGTATGACCATATTGCCCTGGAAAGTGCCAAAATTAAGGAAAACCAGTTAGTAATTAAGTAAAAGGAGTAAAGACACATGGATTTATGCGAAAATTTAATGCACGTTGAAGAAAATATATGTGTTGCCTGTAAGAAGGCGGGACGTGACCGGAAGGAAGTTACGCTGATTGCTGTCAGCAAAACCAAGCCGGTATCTATGATTGAGACGGTATACAGGCAGGGAATCCGGGATTTCGGGGAAAACAAGGTACAGGAGCTTTGCGGAAAAACAGAGATTCTTCCACCGGATATCCGCTGGCATATGATTGGGCATCTGCAGACAAACAAGGTGAAGTATATCGTTGGAAAAACGGCGCTGATTCACTCGGTTGACAGCCTGCATCTGGCAGAAGAGATTGAAAAACAGGCAGCAAAGCAGGAATTAACGGTATCTGTCCTTGTGGAGGTTAATATTGCAGAAGAAAAGAGCAAATTCGGAATTTCCCGTGGGGAAACCATGTCTCTTGTAATGGAAATTGCAAAACTTCCCCACATACGGATTCAGGGACTAATGACGATTGCTCCTTTTGTGGAAAATCCGGAAGATAATAGGGGGTATTTCAGGCAGATTCGTGAATTATCGGTTGACATCAGGGAGCAAAACATAGATAATGTATCTATGGATATTTTATCCATGGGAATGACCGGGGATTACATGACAGCCATTGAGGAGGGCGCGACAATGGTGCGGGTAGGAACCGGAATCTTCGGAGAACGTAATTATAATATTTAAAGGTGGTATAATATATGAGTTTTATCGATAAATTTCTGGATGTTATGCGTCTTAATGATGATGAATACGACGATTATGATGATTACGATAATGATGAAGAATATGACGAAGAAATAAAAGAAAAGAAATCCGCCCGCAGGGAACGAAAGAAAGAAGATAAAGAAACCACTACGGAAGCGCCGGACAAGCGCCAGAAAACGCAGAATAAGATAACTCCTATTTCAAGGAACAGAAAGCAGGGGACAGGGATGGAAGTATGCGTGATTAAACCGGGAACCATTGAAGACGAGATGGAGATTACAGAAACGCTGTTAAACGGCCGGACGGTTGTCATCAATATGGAAGGCCTGAGCGTGGATATTGCCCAGAGAATCATTGATTTTACCTCTGGGGCTACTTTTGCAATGCATGGCAATTTGCAGAAGATTTCCAATTACATATTCCTTGCCACACCAAGCGGAGTTGATATATCAGGCGATATACAGGATTTGATGGAATCTTTTGACATACCGGGGTTTAGTATGTAGTCATGGATGAGCAGGAATTATGCAGAAAACGGCTGATTGATCTTTCCAGACAGGCATACCGCAAAAATATTGTTACATTCAGCAGTTTTTTGAACTTAAATGAACAGAATATTCTTCATGGCACCCAGAAGGAACTGGATACAAGGGCAGAACTTTTCGGTGGCTATGAAAAGGCGGAGCGTCAGATGGCAGCATTTATTCCTGATGCTCTTTGTTATGAGTTTGACTATCCTGTTGTCTGTATCAGGGTGGAGCCGCTGTATCCTAAATTTGCTGAAAATCTGACACACAGGGATATTTTGGGCGCTCTGATGCATCTTGGTATTGACCGTGCAAAAACCGGGGATATCGTGTGCTCGGATAGCTGTTATTATATTTTTTGTGAGGAAAATATCCATGAATATATCATGAATGAGTTTACAAAGGTAAGGCATACAATGATAAAGCTTACACCTTTTGACGATATGCAGTCCGTCAATGTCGCCCCACGCCTTAAAGAACAGTCCGAAATCATTGCCTCAAACCGGATTGATGCCATTATTGCTAAGGCATATCATCTGTCCCGTGCAGAGGCGGCAGAATATTTGCGGGCAGAAAAAGTCTTTATCAATGGAAAATGCATTACAAACTGCAACCAGAGCTGTGAGAATCATGCCGTGGTTTCCGTGCGGGGCATGGGACGTTTTCTTTTTGAAACCGACAACTCCCTAAGTAAAAAAGGAAAACTCCGTGTACGTTTCCAGATGTTTTTATAGGAGGTGGAATACATGGAAAATACGAAAAAAAGCGGCAGAATACTGGGTTACAGTGGGATTTTTGCTTTTATTCTGGTTTTTACCGACCAGATAACCAAACTTCTTGCGGTCAGGTTTCTGAAGGGAAAGGCTCCTTTTGTAGTAATCAAAAATGTTTTTGAACTGCGGTATCTGGAAAATGAGAGTGCGGCATTTAGCCTGGATCCGGTTTCGCTGTTACAAAAGCTCTTTCATTTTTCTTATTTTGAATCGCATCCGGATGCCTTTCTGCGGTGCAAAATGGGATTTTTTGTTGTATTAACAGGAACTGTTTTGGTGATTCTCATATATATATACCGGAAAATACCATGGAACAGGCATTTTCTTCCGGTTAATTTAATTATGATTGGATTTTTTTCAGGTGCACTTGGAAATCTGGCTGACCGAATCCGCTGCCAGTATGTGATTGATTTTTTCTACTTTTCACTGATTGATTTTCCGGTTTTCAATGTTGCGGATATTTATGTTACCCTTGCAGCAGCGGGGCTTGTAATTGTACTGTTTCGTTGTAAGGATGAAGATTTTGAGATGATATTTCCATCTAAAAATAAGCAGAAGCAAAAGGAGTAGCCTTTTATGCATACAGAGGAATTTGAAGTATTGGATGTGCAGGAGGGAGAGCGTCTGGATAAATTTTTAAGTCTGATTTATCCGGATTTTTCTCGCTCTTTTTTTCAAAAGAGGATTAAACAACAGCAGGTAACAGTCAATGGAATGGCAGAAAAGGCAAGCTATCTGGTACAGACACAGGATCTGGTAACAGTATGGATTCCGGATGCCATGCCTGCGGCAATAGAAGCCGAGGACATACCCCTGAATATTCTTTTTGAGGATGGGGATGTTCTGGTGGTCAATAAGCCCAAAGGCATGGTCGTGCATCCTGCGGCAGGCCATTATACAGGAACGCTTGTCAATGCGGTGATGTTTCACTGCAGGGATTCATTAAGCGGCATCGGCGGTGAAATCCGCCCGGGAATTGTCCACAGGATTGACATGGATACCAGCGGAGCGCTGATTGTCTGCAAAAACGATGCCTGCCATATGGCAGTTGCCGCGCAAATTAAAGAACATTCCGTAAACCGGATATATGTGGGAATCGCCTGCGGAAATGTAAAGAATGACTCAGGAACCATTGAAGGGGCAATCGGCCGCCATCCCACGCAGCGAAAGAAGATGGCGGTCAATGAAAAAAACGGAAAACCTGCCATTACACACTATAAAGTCCTGGAAAGATTTGGAAATTATACCTTCCTTGAATTTAAACTAGAAACCGGACGAACCCACCAGATTCGTGTGCATATGGCACATATAGGGTATCCGCTCCTTGGGGATGCGCTTTATGGAGGGGAGAGGCAGGCTTATAAACATCTGAAAGGACAAACGCTCCATGCAAAAACAATTGGCTTCATCCATCCTAAGAACGGTGAATACATGGAATTTTCCGCGCCTCTGCCTGAGTATTTTGAGAAGCTGCTTAAGGGGTTGAGGGGAAAGGGGTAAAATGGCATAAGTTTTTATTGGAATTAATTTTGTATTTGTAGTATAATGTAAATATATCAAATGATTGGAGGGTTTTATTATGGGGAATCATGTTTATACAATTGGGCGTGAATATGGAAGCGGGGGATATACGGTTGCAAAGCTGCTTTCCGAACGTCTTGGTATTAAGCTTTATGACAAGGAGCTGCTGACGCAGGCAGCGAAAGAGTCCGGCTTTTGTGAAGAAATTCTCGAAAACCATGATGAGAAACCAACAAGCAGTTTTTTATATTCGCTTGTTATGGATACATATTCAGGGGGAAATTATTCATCAGCTCCATTTCTTGATATGCCGTTAAACCACAAGGTTTTTCTGGCACAGTTTGATACAATTAAGAAAATTGCAGAGCGGGAGGCCTGCGTGATAGTAGGGCGTTGTGCGGATTATGCGCTGGCATCCAATCCGGCCTGCATGAATATATTTGTCCATGCTGAAATGGAAGACCGTATAAAGCGCATAAGTAAAAGAGAGGATGTTACCGAAAATAAGGCAAAGGATATGATCCAGAAACGCGACAAGCAGCGTGCCAGTTATTATAATTACTATACCTGTAAAAAATGGGGGGATTCCAGAAGTTACGATATGACGTTAAATACCAGTAAAATTCCCCTGGAGGAATGTGTGGATCTGATTCTGGAATATAGAAAGAAAATGAAATAATTATAGAAATATTTTCTGGTGGCCGTCCATGGCCGCCAGATTTTAATTGCTTAAAAATATTTTAACAGCATAAATTATTTTATAATATAATCCGTTCAGACACCGTCTTTAAGTATTTCAAATTTTCCCCACTGGGATTGTTTTCGAACCTGCCTTTGACGCGGACAGGAACAATACAGTCATCCTGACAGTCAGGGAAAGGATCACCAATTTCGTGCCAGCCCTCGGAATCAATTTCATCATCCCAGTCCTCCAGGGCGCTTTCCAGGTCAGGATACCAATGGTCGTATGAACTCATTACAGCATCTTTTTCACAGTACAAATATACCAGCGTATATTTTTTCATTTCATGTACCATAATTTTATATACCATCTGGGTTTTATTTGTATAATATGGTTTTTTTTAAAATGCCCATTGCAGCATAGACTTTCCTCCATCATTCTGTTGATTTATTATACAGTGAGTTGTTGATTTTGTAAAGTTGGCGGTTTCTTTTATGTATAACTATTCGTTAAACTTGTGTTTTGCGCATAAATAAATATCAGTTATTCCACCGCCCTTATGGCAAAAATCAGTACTGGAATCATAACACCGGATATTGTATAATAAATACATAAAACACTGAAGAAAGGAAATACCAGCCAGGGATTTAAAATATGGAAATTCAGCGGTTATATAGTTATGTGCGGCGTGCAATGAATGATTATCATATGGTTGGTAAAGGGGATAAAATTGCTGTAGGAATTTCCGGCGGCAAAGATTCGCTGGCCTTGTTGTATGCCATGGCCGGATTAAGGAAATTTTATCCGGAGAAATTTGAAATGATTGCGGTTACCGTGGATCTTGGATTTGAAGGTGCTGATTTTAGCAGAATTTACCAGCTTTGCGAAGAACTTAAGGTAGATTATTATGTTGTTAAGACGCAAATCGGAAAAATTGTATTTGAGGAACGTAAAGAAACTTCTGCCTGCGCCTTGTGTTCCAAAATGCGTAAAGGCGCTCTGAATGACTTTGTAATGGATATGGGATGCAGCAAGGTGGCATATGCCCATCATATGGACGATATTATAGAAACCATGCTGATGTCATTAATTTATGAAGGTCGTTTTTATACATTTGCCCCGGTTATAGGGCTGGAACGGACTGGTCTTAAAGTAATCCGTCCGCTCATGTATGTTTCAGAGGCTGAAGTAACCGGATTTATAAACAGGCAGAAACTGCAGCCATTGCCAAATCCCTGCCCCATGGATAAAATATCCAGGCGGGCATATATTAAACAGCTTCTGCAGCAGCTTAACAGGGAAAATCCGGGAGTGAAAAAGCGGCTGTTTCATGCAATTTTAACCGGAAATATAGAAGGGTGGACAAAAAGTTATGAATAATAAAACAAGAGAATATCATGAAGAGGTTGATGTAAAAAATGAATTAAAGTTAAGGGAACTTCTCACTGCTCTCCCATCATTCTGCAGGCAGTTTTTCATAGGAATTGAGCCCCGTACTCAGTCCCGTACAAGGCTTGCTTATGCGTATGATCTCTCCTGCTTTTTTGATTACCTGCACGAAAATAATCCAGTGTGCGCAAGGATGCAGATAAAAGATTTCCCGATTAGCATTATGGACCAGATTAAGCCCATGGATATTGAGGAATACCTTTATTATCTTAAGATATATGAAAAAGACGGGATTGCGCATACAAATGATGAGCGCGGCCTTAAACGGAAACTTGCTTCTCTCCGCTCCTTTTACAATTATCTTTACAAAAACGAAATGATTGATACTAATCCGGCATTTAAGGTAGATATGCCGAAAATCCATGATAAAAACATTATCCGTCTGGATATTGACGAAGTGGCCATGCTGCTTGATGAGGTGGAATCCGGGGAATGTCTGACTGCAAGGCAGCAAATGTACCATGAACGGACAAAAACGCGGGATTTGGCGCTTCTGACGCTTATGCTGGGTACTGGAATCCGTGTATCAGAATGCGTGGGACTGGATTTGGATGACGTGGACTTAAATAATAACGGCGTTAAGGTGCACCGGAAAGGCGGCGCTGAGGCGATTGTATATTTTGGGGATGAAGTGCGCTCTGCCATGTGTGATTACCTGCTTGAAAGAAAGAATGTTACTGCTGTGCAGGGACATGAACAAGCCTTATTCCTGTCTCTGCAGAATAAAAGAATCAGTGTCCGGGCAGTGGAAAATCTGGTAAAGAAATATTCCAGACAGGTAACTACCTTAAAAAATATTACGCCCCATAAACTCAGAAGTACATATGGTACTTCCCTTTACAGGGAAACCGGGGATATTTATCTGGTTGCCGATGTGCTGGGACATAAGGACGTAAATACAACCAGAAAGCACTACGCTCAGATTGAAGATGACAGAAGGAGACAAGCTGCAAAATACGTGCATTTGCGCGAAGAATAATCTCTTCCATCACTTTGCCCGTATATTAAAGTATTAAACCAGGGATTCCGGGGATACCTCGCTTATCTTCTCTTCTATCCGTTTTTTTACAAGGTCTGCAAGCTCTTGTGTCTTCATGTCCTTGTATTCCTCATATGTGATTGGTTTTAAATAATATACATATGTGGTAATCGGACCAAAATGAAAGCTGTTAAAGACCTTATAGGAGTCAATTAAAGCAATCGGAACAATGGGAGCCCTGGATTTCAGTACAATTTTAAAGCTTCCGGCCTTGAAATCGCAAACCTTGTTTTTGTTGTTGAACTTGTAGCCTCCTTCTGGAAACAAAATATATTTTTTCCCTGCAGCAACCTCTTTTGCCACTTCATTGATAATGGTAATTCCTTGTCTGGGATTGTCCTTTTCGAGACGTTTGGCCTGTACAAGGTCGCAAAATTCGCGGACAAGGATGGTATGGGATTTCCGCTTGTCCATTACAAAAGAGCATGGTGCTTTATGGGTGTACATAATGCCAAGCACGTCATATTTTCCCTGATGGTTCGGATACATCATATAACCGCCTTCTTTTGGCAGATTCTCTATTCCAAATGCCTTAGTACTAATCTTACAGGTTTTATTCATAAGATAAATGACATGATGTACCAGAGAGTAACGCTGCTCATCCGTATAACGTTCCGGATGATTGGCCTGGCTCCGCATTTTGGGAATCATATATGGTGCACGGTGCAAATTCATAAAAATAACATAAAATAAATTAAACATATTTTCTCTCCCAGACATATTATAATGCATTGGGGAAGGTTTTTCAATGTGTCTTTTTAGCCATTTTTATCCTGTTTGCTTCGGAAGGGGCTGGTTCATTATCCGGATAATACATGACAACGATATAATCCCCGCTGCGCAGAATGTCATCCGCGTTTATATGATTCAGGCGGCATACTTCCCTGATATATTCTTTTTTGGACATTCCGCCGGCATAGGAATCCGCAATTTTCCATAAGGTATCTCCTTTTTTAACACGGATACTGGTGTAATATTTCTGCACGGGGGTATTGCCTTCGCTTGCCAGTGTCCGGATGCTGCTTCCGGCTAAAATGAGAAGCACGGCTGCAAGGGCAATTATTGTCATCTTCTGCTTTCCGGCAAACATCTGCCCCTTTCTGAAAAAGTTGTTTTTACTATGTACAGATAAAGTCCTGTTTTCTGTCTGGTTCATAGCCCTGTCCTCCTTTGAATATCAGCTTTTATATGCAAGAACGTATGTTTGTATTAAATATAGCATGCAAACATATGTTTGTCAATATATATTCGAACAAATTTTCGG
>CAYNOE010000002.1:0-40425 GCA_964398745.1 uncultured Lachnobacterium sp. | reverse complement strand
GAGAACTTTCCTTTAATAGAACAAAGTGGGCAATCCCACATCAGCTCCCCATACCCCTCATTCATGGGGGGCGCTGGACATCCGGTGGATGTCCGTTTAGCGCGGACCGCAGCATAGCGTAGACCTTGAACACTTTGCCGCGCCGAGCGTGGTCAGCTTTTGCTGACATATTCCATTCACGCGAGTGCGCATAAAATTTTTATATCATAGGAAAGTCATATACTTTATCACTTCACAGAGGCAAGGTCTTTCCTATGATATAAAAAATCCCTGGCATAAACTGCTGTTATGCCAGGGACGACGTACATATTGTATACCGTGGTGCCACCCTTGTTCGCTACGCTGTGTAATTTTAACCGGTACACCGGAAAATAAAAAACAGATATTCCCGAACCGGAAATATCTGCCACCAATTGCGTAACCTCAAACGATACGGAGATAAAACTATCCCGATATCCATGCCCCTGTAACGTGGGGAAACGGCGCAGCTACTAATATCTTCCCTCCCAAAGGAGAAACGGTATATTCACCCTGCATCTAACGAATCCATTCCGGACAACCTATCTTACCAGCTTCCACCCACCGCTGGCTCTCTGTGAAGAATCAACTGCCGTACTTACCTTCGCTCATTGATTTTATTCCATATGATTTCTTTCTGACATAAAATATTTTATGACATTGAAGGGAAAATGTCAACAGTTTTTTTTATCATTTATCGTTCCGCAAACTCCTCCCGGTACAACTCCGGTGTAAAAACTGCCTTCGTTCCTTTGGTGCCGTGCTTTACCTGGTACAGGGCAAAATCCGCAAAAGCAGCAAGCTTTTTCGGGTTATCCGCATGTTCCGGATACCATGCCATTCCCATGGAAATCTGAATATTCCGTTCCCTTCCATCCGGCAGGCGAAACCGTGTATTTTTTGCATCCTCCCAGAGTTTTTCCACATACTCCATAACCTCATCCCTGCCATTTGCAAAAACAAAGCTGACAAATTCATCACCGGAACGTCTTGCCGACATTACATGGTCACTGTTATTTTTCTTTAAACACTCTGCAAGGGAAATGATATAATCATCACCCGTGTTATGCCCGTAAGTATCATTAAAATGCTTAAGGTTATCCAGGTCCCACGCCAGAAACATTCCGGACTGAAACGTGTCTTTTTGTTCAAACAGTTCTTCCATATTACGCTCAAATGCACGCCGGTTCATAAGCCCGGTTAAGGAATCGTTGTCACGTTCATATTCCACGCGCATCTTTTCTTTGATTTCGCGGGTGATATCTACAAGAACCCCGAGCAGGATATCATCTTCCTGTTTCTGTGTCAGACGCATCCAGCAGGAATCCCCGTCACTTCCTGGAATCTCAAAAATATGCTCCTTTATAAAGGCATCATCTCCAAACTTGAAAACCATGCGTTCCTTAAAAGTTTCTGCAGTAATACTGTCCGAATCAAGGTCATTCCACCCAATCATGCTACAGAATTCCGGGCTGACATAAATCATGTTTTCTGACTGCCGGTACTCAAACACGGAAATCCTGGCATCCGACATATGTATAATCTGGGACAGCTTGGAGTTTGCCTTTGCCACCCGGTCACTAAGATATCCAATGGAATCCGCCAGTTCATCCATTTCCGCAATATATGTTTTATGCAGGTGTATCGCACGGTTCGGATCACTGGCACGCAGTTCTGTCATCATACGGCGGATCGGGTCGGACAAATGCTTTCCTACTACAATCGCCATGCCAAAACAGCAAATCATGGCAAGCGCAATCAGCATAAACTGCACCAGCATGGAACGGTAATAAGTCTCAAAAACATCCGCTTCTTTCTCTATCCCGACCAGATACCACTGGTTGGTTTTCACCGGCGTATTGGGACTGTAAAGCAAAAGCTCCCTGGTATCGGTATACATCCTGTCTTCACCTGCTGTCAGCTTTGCCTTACCATCTTCCATGATAAAATTCTGCGTTTCAAGACTTTTGCTGCCCTCCCCCTGTCCGGAAAAAGCAACTTCCGTAAGACTGCCATCCGCATTTTTCAGGGCAAGCATATAGCTGCGTTTTAAGGCGTGGCCGCCCTGCTCCATCTGGATATTCTGGACAAGACAGGTTTCGTTGATACCAATTCCCATGACACCGGCCACCGTACCGTCGCTTAAGATTAACGGAACCGAATACACAACCACCTTTTTGTTCTGTCCGTTCATCGCATCTTTAAGTGACCAGAAGCCATATGCCGCCGGATCATCTCCCCCGTCTTTTAGCGCGCTTTCATACGGAACAAAGAAAAAATCATCCTTATCCCTGTCCAGTACCATATCCGCCTCCCAGTTTGACGCAAGCGGGATTTGCATTTGCTTGGATATAGTTGACACGCCTCTTTCATACTGGATGCTGCTGTTACTGCTGTCGTAACGGCCAGGCGCATCATTCACCACATAAACAGCTGCAACTTTCTTTTTGTCGTTTGCCGCAGACGGGCCGTTTAATATAATAAAACCATCTGTGGTTCCATACCACTTCACAGCCTCCACCATCGTACCGGCAACCCGTTCCATAACCTTCTGGTTTAACCTGCCATCAAACGAAACCCAGGCTGTGCTGGCATTTTCTTCCTTCAGTACAGCCTCAATTTCACCGGTCACCTTTTCAGCGGAATTGATAATTTCCGACCACTGTCCGGTCATTTTTGTCTCAAGAAAATCACGGCGCGCACTAACAGATTCCTCAAAAAGCGATATAGAATTTTTCTTTAATTCGGACAGGCTGCAGAGATATTCAAGTACAAAAAACACAGCCAGCATCCCCACAACCATAACCGAAATAGGTATGAATATTTTACGAAAAATGTTTCCTGTCTTCAATCTAATCCCCACCCACTATTTTAAAGCATCTGTAAGTAACCGTGACCATTCTCCAAAAGCTTTCTCCAGAAAAGCTGCCTGTTCCTCTTCAGAAAGTGCCCCGTACCGCTCCCTGTAAGTATCAAGCTGAACGGAAAGCGCATCCTCAATGGCATAACGCATGCTGCGGCTGTTGTCTGCGACAGGAGCTGCATACATCTCAGAATTGTTGATTGTTTCCTGTCCAACGGTAAAATTATCAGCAACCAGTCCTTCCCCGGAGCCGGAATCATTTCCATCGTTTACATCCACGTTCCGTTTCACCGGAAAATAGCCGGTTTTGTAGCAGTAAACCGCATTCTGCTGTGCATCCGTAAACCATCTTAAAAACCTGACTGCAGCTTTCTCCCTTGTTTCATTGGATTTTGTCACTGACATCCCTGCTCCCTGCTGCACGGCGCAGGCACTGGTTCCTTCAAAATTCGGAAGCGGAAGGACAGCGCATTCGATCTCATGTGTCTTTCCATCTTCATTCGTCACCTCGGCCGGAAGATAGGAAACACTTGCCGTTGACGCCACACATGCAATAAGATCGCCCGTTTTCATGTCATCACTGCGGAATTTGCCGTAAGCACTATAATGTCCCTTAATATACGGCAGGGCATAACAGTCCCATATTTTTTTGAGCATGTCTGCATCCGCAGTCACGGTTGTCCCTTTGCTCTCTGCCGAAAAAATGTCTTTTCCAAGCTGGTGGCTTCCCACAATCATAAAATTTGCCACTGCATCACGCCCGAAAAAAGCTTTCCCGCCACTGTATTCGTAGTATTTCTCCGCAGTGTCGGCAAGCTTTTCCCATGTGGTCAGATCATCCAGCGTACATCCGCTTTCATTTGCAAATGCCTCCCAGTCTGTTTTGTTCAGGTACAAAAGCTCTGTGGATTTTGCGACCGGCATGACCGGAAGCACGGAATGATCCTCCCCGGTATATTCCAGAAAGCCGGGAACATATTCATCCAGCTCCTCCTCTGACAGATAATCCGCCAGATTAACCAGCGCACCCATATCATATACCGGAACCGCTGTATCCATATATGCCGTAAATATATCCGGCATCTCCTCGGCACCAGCCTTTTTTGCCGCGGCATCCGTCACAAGCTCGGCAAGTTCATTCACATCTCCCCTGGATTCCGCCTCAACGGTAATGCCCTCTTCCTGCCCTACTGTTTCATTAAATTCCGCGACCAGTTCATCAAAAGCCTGCGCCTGCTGTCCGCTGTAGTAATGCCAGATGGAAATGGATATCTTTTCCTCCTGCTTTTTTTCTTCCTGCGACTGGCAGGCAGTAAATGACATGCACAGAAACATGGCAGAAACTGCGCACAAAATTCTCTTTCCTGTCTGTTTTAATCCCATTGTTAACTCCTTTTAAATATCACCCTGTTCCGGTTTTTATCCTGCAGTTGTGCCGCCAAGCTTTTTCTTCTGCTGGGTTCCGGCAATCTTTACGCAGAGATTCATCGGAATAAAACGCCCCAGCGTGGTCGCCGCACGAATGGTAAGTGTCGGAACAATCAGTGTTTTTCTGTGCTTCATCTGTTTTAGTGCACAGTCCACGCACTCTTCGGCGGAAATCCCGGACAGCCTGAACTTTACGTTTGCCACATCATTAAATTCAGTGTCCACCGGTCCCGGACAGAGCACACCAACATAGACACTGCTTTTGCTTTCTTTTAGTTCCTGCGCAACTGCAAGCGTCAGGCTTTTCACATAATTTTTTGTCGCATAATAGGACGCCATGTACGGTCCTCCCGGAATCAGCCCCGCGGAAGACGCCACGTTCAACAGATAGCCGCCGCCCTGTTTTTGCATTTTCCTGAGGACAAGCTTCATCAGAAGATGCACCGCCGTGATATTGACATCTATCATATTAAGTTCCTTGTCCACATCTATCTCAAGAAACCTGCCGCAGTCCCCAAAGCCTGCATCATTTATAAAAACGCCAATGGTTTTGTCTGAAAGCTGCTCCATCAGTCTGTAACATTCTTCCCTTACAGATAAATCCGCCGCAATGACCTCACATTTTGTTCCTTTTTTCTCCAGTTCGTCCGCAAGCATATCAAGGCGTTCTTTCCGTCTGGCTGTTAATACAAGGGGATATCCCTCATCTGCCAGCCGCCTTGCAAATTCTTTGCCGATTCCAGAGCTGGCGCCTGTCACGACTGCATATGAATGCTTCATTGTGTTTTCCTTTCTGCTGCTATAAAACCAGTTGCCTTGGTGTTACATCAAGATTTACGGACCGGGGATCCTGTTTATACTGCTCCATCAGAGTAAGCCAGAGCATATGCACCGAATAAGTCAGTGTTGCATCAGCAGTCACTGCATATGGTGCAAGTGTGTCCAAATCAAAGTACCTTAAACCTTCCGGCGGAAGAAAAATCAAATTGCAGCTTTTTGTTTCGTCCCCGCAGGTAAACATCTGCTCATAGGAAGTCAGCAGAAATTCTTTGTTATTATGTGTACAGTGGTATTCCGCAAAAAACTCATCCACCGTCCATTTTTTCCCGTCATTATCTTCCTCGACCGGTTTCTTTGCACTGTCGTTGTATTCCGTGGTCTGGTATTTTAAATCCCAGACCAGTTTTCCTTCTTTGGTTTCCTTTACCAGTTCTGTAATTTCATGCACTAACTGTTCTTCTTTTTTCATTATGACTACACCCTATTGTCTTATAAATATACCGGAAAGATTGTCCATGATTCTGGCTGCAACATCCGGGTGGTTCATGGAATATATATGAATATGGTTCACCCCGTTTGCAATTAAATCTATAATCTGTTCCGTCGCATAAGCGATTCCCGCCTGCTTCATTGCCACCGGATCATCCCCGAAACGGTCCGCAATACTGATAAATTTCTTCGGAACAAGGTTGCCGGTCAGTGAAACAGAACGTTTAAGCTGTGAAGCGGCCGTAAGGGGCATAATTCCAGCCGTGACAGGAACATCAATCCCCTTTGCAAGCGCTTTATACATAAAACGGTAGTAAATATTGTTGTCGAAAAAAAGCTGTGTTGTCAGAAAATCACACCCTGCTTCCACCTTTTCCCTGAGATATTCCAGGTCTGCATCCATGCTTTCTGCTTCCGGATGCCCCTCCGGATAGCATGCACCGCCAATGCAGAAACCGCCCTCTTCTTTGATTTCCCGGATCAGTTCAATCGCATGGTGGTACTGGTTGGGCAGCGGAAAATCCGCATCCTCCGGAATATCCCCGCGCAGGGCGAGAATGTTTTCGATTTTTCTCTCTTTTAATTCCGCAATAACGGAATGCACCTTATCTTTTGTGGAGGAAGCGCAGGTTAAATGCGCGACTGCAGGAATCCCGCAGGCGTTTATCGTGTCTGCAATTTCCACAGTATAATCGCTGGTTCCTCCGGTTGCCCCGTAGGTGCAGCTTAAATAGGCAGGCTTTAATGCCGCCATCTCTGCAACAATTGCCTTATAGTTTTCCAGCTGTGTTCCCTTTTTCGGCGGAAAAATCTCGCAGGAAACCGTGACTTTACCGTCCTTTAAAATCTCTGATACTTTCATAACCTGCCCTTTCGTTTTTGTCTGTAATGTAGTGGTTCTAAAATTTGCGGAGTTCATCGGTTCCGTCATCCACTGTATTTTCAATGTGCTTAATCTGCACGAAATAAGAATAATCATCATTGACCTTTACCTCACAGCGGTCCCCTGCTTTATGTCCGAAGACTGCGGCTCCAAGAGGCGATTCCCTGCTGATTAAATTTTTAAGGGAATTACTGCGGACGGTTGTGACCAGCTTGTAGGTTTCGGTCACATCATCCTCTTCAAAATATATATCCACTGTGTTATTCATCCCAACCTCATCGGATGGAGAATCCTCGGAAACAATCTTGGCAGTTTTTATCATTTTTTCGAGATAACGAATCCTACTTTCGTTTTCGTTTTTGAATTTTTTGGCTGCCTTGTATTCAAAATTCTCGCTCAGGTCGCCCTGTGCCCTTGCTTCCTTAACATCTTCAAGCGCTTCTTTCCTCACCACAAGCCTGCGGTGCTCAATCTCCGCTTCCATTTTTTCGATGTCTTTTTGTGTGAGTTCATCGTACATTATAATTCTCCCCTGCTAAATACTACATATCTATCATATCATTTTTTCTGAAAATTGCAATGACATATTCTCATCCATCCACAGAAGTTCGGCAGACTGCTGGTTTTCCCGGGTGCAGACCGTAAGATATGCAGTATTATGTACATTTTTTTCCAGAAAGCATTCCTTGTGCAGTGTGTCAATTTCGTCAAATGCACATCCTATCCCCCTGCCTGTCAGTTTGGCAAAGCTTTCTTTTTTTGTCCACAGCACAAGCAGTGTCCAGTCCGATTTGTCTTTTTCCCAGAGCGCCGCCTCTTCTGCTGTCAGAATCCGTTTTGCAAGTCTTTCGTTTTTTTCCATGCAGCGCTCAAAACGATCATATGTCTCAATATCCACACCTGTTTCACAGTCGGCAAACGCGCATACCGCAAAATTCCCCGCATGGCTGATGTTAAAGAAGTACCGGCTGTCTGCAAAGTGTGGTTTTTCCCCGGGTTTTCCGATTACTGCTGCCCGTTTCCCTGTAAGTCCTGCATCGCCCGCCGCTTTCTTAAGAAGCAGCCCTGCCGCAAGCCCGCGCAGTCTGTCTTCTTTAAATTTATACTGTACGATGTGATTTTTTCTGTGTTCGTCCAGCTGATTTATGTTTTTTTCGTAAAATGATGGCGAAAATCCAGCAAGATCTGCAATATATACCTTAAGCATGGATAAATCCTGCAATTCCGCACACCAGCACCACTGCGCCAAGTATAATCCTGTAATAACCGAATACTTTAAAATTATGTTTTTTGATGTAACCAAGCAGAAACCGGATTACGATTAAGGAAACGACAAACGCAACGACCATTCCCACAACAAGGATTACCGTTTCCTCCATTTTAAATGTCAGACCGAATTTTACGATTTTAAGCAGGCTTGCACCAAACATGACCGGAATTGCAAGAAAAAAGGTATATTCCGCCGCCACTGTCCGCGACACACCAATTAAAAGTGCCCCGACAATCGTTGCTCCTGACCGGGAGGTTCCTGGAAAAACTGCCGCTATAAGCTGGAAAAGCCCGATTAAAACTGCAGTATTATAGCCGATACCGGATAATGCCGTTATTTTTGCATTTTTTCCCTTGTAATGGTTTTCTACCAGTATAAACGCAATTCCAAACAGAATCAGCATAACGGCAACCGTCTGGAAATTATAAAAATATTTTTCAAACACGTCGTTAAACAATATCCCTACGATTGCTGCAGGCACACAGGATACAAGAATGTGAAACCAGAGTTTAAAGATATCGGTCTTAATCCACGCCCCGGCCCCGCTCCCGGACAGGGGGGCTTTGTTATTTTTTTTGCCAAACGGCCAGATCTGGTTCCAGAACAGGACGACTACAGCAAGGATCGCACCAAGCTGGATGACGACCTCGAACATATTATAAAATTCATCGCTAACGTTTAGCTTCACGATCTCGTTTAAGAGGATCATATGTCCGGTGCTGCTGACCGGAAGCCATTCGGTGACACCCTCAACGATGCCAAAGAGCACTGCTTTTAAAACTTCTATTAATTCCATTATGTATTCTCTCCTTTCATTTGCAGACATGTCTTAAGTCAAATATAATTGCCCGCGGGAATAAACCAAACGGTATACAGAACAAAAAATCAGGTGAAATATAGGTGCCTCATGTAGGATTCCTGGAAATCCGGGTGTTTTGCCAGTTCTATATACTGCATATTTTCGGAAAAACGGACCGCTTTCTCCCTCGCCCGTTTTGAAACCGCCGCGGCCACCGCCCCTTCGCCGGCTGCGTTTCCGGCTGATTCCACATATTTCAGAAGGGATTTCGGAAACAGCCCTGTGCCGGCTGCACTTTCCGGGTTTAAATATGTGCCGAAACCGCCTGCCAGTATGACTCGCCTGATTTCAGATTCCTTTATTTTTTTTTCCTTTAACAGAATTTCAGTTCCGGCGGCTATGGCGGCTTTGGCAAGCTGGAGCTTACGGATGTCTTCCTGCATGATATATACATCAGGTGTCAGCCGGATGCATGACTGTCCATTGTGGTTTCCAATGTATCTGCGGTATGCAACGGAAACTGAGGAAGCATCTGCAATCATACCTGTTTTGTCCACAATTCCCATCTGCAGGAATACAAAAAGCGCATCTAAAAGACCTGAACCACAGATTCCGCTTTCTTTTACATTCCCAATTGTATTTACCCGCAGGCGCCGCCGGTCTAAATATACACGGGATACGGCTCCTGCTTCTGCAGGCATTCCCATAGTGATTTCCGCGCCTTCGAATGCCGGTCCCGCCGCTGCTGCCAGGCACAGAAAACCGTCTGTGCTGTTTCCCAGTACGATTTCCCCGTTCGTTCCAATGTCAAGAAGCAGCGTTTCCTTCTTCCCGCGTTCTGGCATAACAGCAAGTAAATCCGCCGTAATATCCCCACCGACATAACCGGAAACGGCAGGCAGGATGTATATGCTTTCGCAGAAAGGAAGACCTAAGGCTTTTCCATCATACTCCTCCCCAAAATACCCGGCCGGGGTAAAAGGTGCGTATCCTATGGAATCCGCAGGAATACCCGCAAACAGATGGCACATTACCGTATTTCCCGATACGGCAAGCCTTTTTATGGATTCCGCCACATCCATTTTATGCAAAAGTTCCAGAAGCATATCCCTAATCTGCGTAATAATTTTTTCATGCATCCGCAAAAGAGGCGCACGGATTCTTGAAAGCACATCCGCACCGCCTTCCCTCTGGCTGTTGTATGCGCTTGCGGTTGCGAGCTTTGTTCCGGTATGATCCAGAAGATGGCAGACAATGGTTGTCGTTCCAATATCACAGGCAGCAAAATATCCTTCTGTTTCATCCGGTGGATAATCCGTTTTTATAAATTTTTTTCCATTTTCCGCAATTACGGCCTTTTTTTCTTCCGGGATAACAATGTGCATTCCATCCACTATTTTTGTCCGGCAGGCTAAAGATAATTTTCCATCTATCTTAACCATGCATTTTCTGCACCTGCCACTGCCGCCGCAGGGTGCCTGCACTGCCGTGATGCCGTTTCCCTGCAAAACAGAAAGGACAGTTTCGCCGTCCTTTCCGTCAAGGTTATATATTTTTTGTCCGCACTGTACCTGTATCTGCATGGTGTTTCCTCTTTTTCCCGGTTATTCCAGTTGTGTCATTCCCCCGAGCAGAATCCCGGTGTTGTCTGCATAGATTTTTGGGAACTGCTCCATTGGCAGCGGATTTGTGCCAAGCCCGGCTTCAATCGTATACCCCGGCCTGCCATAATCCTGTATGAACCAGTCCTTGTATCCCGCATAGCCGGAAGCGCGCGGTGTTTCCTCCACCCTGTAACCGCTGACTTTTGCAAAATACTGTGCAATCTCATGGGAACCCGACGGATTGTAATCCAGAAACCGCCAGTAGATGACCTCGCCCTGCGTATGATAGGCAAGCACCAGTGCAAAATCATGGCTTCTGGTAAACTCATACATTGCGATACTCTCCGGTGCAGAAAGCGGCGTCGGTCCCACATAGTCACGGGGTGCCGGGCGGCTGTAGCCCTGCGCGAACTTAATGCTCTTTGCCTCTTCCCAGCCCGCCGGAAACTGGAGGTTTAAATCTATCCCGTCTATATTTGCCTTCCAGCCTGCCGGAAACGGAATCTGCGGAAAAGAACTCCCGATCCGTACTGCCTGCCGGTAAAAACGTCCCTCATCCAGAAGTCCGTTGACCAGATCCACGCCGTCCGGATTGACAAGCGGTACCAGATAAAGGGAAAATTCTTCAAACAGACGCTCAGGGTAAATACCGTTATATACTGTTTCATTCGCATAGGCATCCAGAAGCTGTTCTGCAAATTTCAAAAGTACCGGTGTCGTGATGCTTTCATTTGCATGAAAGCTTGCATTGTATGCCACCTCAGTATCGCCGTTTCCCAGCCTTAAATAGGAAATGGGACTTCCCATCACGCTGTTTCCAATTTTCCCGGACTGCAGATACGGATACCGTGCCTGCAGTCCCTCAATAATCCATCCGGTCAGAAGGGAAGTATATGGTATATCTTCTGCAACCAGCGGAAATGTAAAAGGAACCACAATCACAGTGCCGATTCCAAGGTTTCTTCCACTAATACCCGGATTGGCACGTTCTATCGCTTCTACGGATGTATTATGCATCCTGGCAATTTCATACAGACTGTCATTTTGTGCAACGGTATGTGTGAGATACCCCCGCAAATACGGAAGCAGCATTTCCCACTGGGCATCAGACACCACGCAGGTTCCTCCCGTCATGCTTTCGAGCGCCGCACAGGTTTTAGATCCAAAGACACCATCCACCTGAATATTCTCTCCTGCGCGTCTTAGGGCAAGCTGAAGGTATCTGACCAGAATCCCCTCACTTCCAGGATATAATTCTCTCATATTGAATTCGCCTTCACGCATTCTCATTTTCTTCTATTCTATGAGCAAAGTCTGGATTCTGCCACCAGTTTCTAAAAAAGCTATGCTTCCTGCAGCTTAAACTGTGCAACCATGCCGCGCAGTGTTTCGGCTTCCGCGGAAAGCTCCTGGCTGACTGCGGAGGTTTCCTCGGCAGAGGCGGAGTTGTTCTGCACCACGCTTGAAATCTTCTCAATGCCCTCCTCAATCTGCTTTAACATATCCGCCTGTGTAATGGATGCAGAGGCGGCGCCGGAAGCTGCTTCTTCAAAATCTGACATACTGGAAAGCACTCCCCCAATCATTTCCATGGTACGGTTCGTAATTTGGTTTCCATTTTCTATTTCATTCAGGGATTTTTCAATCAGCTCCCTTGTATTGACGGCTGACCTGGCACTGTCTGCGGCAAGGTTTCCAATCTGGTCGGCAACCACCGCAAAGCCCCTGCCTGCTTCTCCCGCCCTTGCAGCTTCTATGGATGCATTTAAGGACAGAAGGTTTGTCTGGGATGCAATATCCTCAATTGAACCTATAATATTTTCAATTTCGTGGGAGGTCTCCGTAATCTGGTTCATTGCATTCATCAAAAGCTTCATTTCCTCACGGCTTTTTCCTGCTTCCCGGCTGGACACGCGAACCATTTCCGCGGCAGCAGATGCAGCATTTGCACTTTCCTGAGCAATTTTTGCCACCTTTTCCACGTTCGCAGTCAGTTCTTCCACTGCACCTGCCTGATCGGTTGCACCTTCTGCCAGTTCCTGTGCCCCCTCCGCCATCTGCCCGGAACCAATTGCCACCTGGCCGGACGCCGTGTTGATATTTAACAGCGTATCATTTAACTGTTTATTCAGTTTTCTAATACTTACCAGAATCCGCTCAAAATCCCCGACATATTTGTCTTCCGATGCAAACTGCACCCTGAAATCCCCGTCCGCCATCTGTTCCAGCGTACATCCGCAGTCCTCTATGATTTCCCTGATCTGTGCACACGTTTTCCGGAAATTATCCGCAAGCTTTCCTATCTCATCCGCACTTTCATATGAAATCTCAATATCCAGCCTGCCCTCCCTTAAACTGTCAGTCGCCTGTTTAAGTTCGTTAAGCGGTACTTTGATGGATTTTGAAAGAATCTTTGCCAGTTTTACACATAACAGGGAACTGAACAGCCCCATCAGTACCATGATTACCGCTATGGCAATCCCCAGGCCGATGGAGGTCTGATATTCTTTTTTGGAGGCATTGTCCGCATATGTGCCGATTCCCTTAAGCACATCAGAAAGATTCCGGGATTTCTCTGAATAACTGTCTTTATACAATTTATATGCTTCTTCTGTTTTGCCAGCGCGTGCCAGTGCAGACAGTTCTTCTGCCGCTGAAAGCATTTCGGAAGCCGCATCATTCAGCTGTTCCTTTGTCTTTCTGGTATCCAGATTACCGGAAAGTTTTTCTATTCCTTCTTTTGTATGTAAAAAGAGGTCATCTGTCTCCCCTGTATTTACGGAACCATTGTCTGACAGCGCAAGCAGAATGCTTTTTTCCAGATCGTTTACCTCCATGCGCAGTTCCATCTGCTGCTTCATATTCTGGTAATATTTATTGTAAAATGCACTGTTTCTCACAATAATTACGATAATAGCAAGAACTGCAGCAATAATTGTAATTCCAAATCCAATCATAATTGTAGTAAAGGATTTATGCATCTTATCTTTGATTTTAAGATTTTTAAGTTTGCCCTCAATGTTGTCCCAGATATTTTTATTCATAACATTTTCCTCCCTAAACATCCATCCGGAATTTTACATTTTTATTCTACCACTTTCCTTTTTCGGATTCAATAAAAGAAAAAGTTTCCTTATACGGATTTATATGGTATACTGAAAAGCAATCCGGCTCTTTCGGAAAATTCCGGAAAGCCGGAAATAGAAAAAACGGAGGAACATGAAATGAATATTGTATGTCTCGACCTGGAAGGGGTACTGGTACCGGAAATCTGGATTGCATTTGCCGAAGCAAGCGGTATCCCGGAACTGAAAAGAACGACAAGGGACGAGCCGGATTATGACAAACTGATGAATTTCAGGCTTGAAATTTTAAAAGAACACCATCTGGGATTAAAGGAAATCCAGGATACAATTGCAGGTATTGAGCCACTTTCCGGTGCAACGGAATTTCTGGACGAGCTGCGCTCCCTGACGCAGGTAATCATTATAAGCGATACTTTTGAACAGTTTGCAGGCCCGCTCATGAAGAAGCTCGGATACCCGACAATTTTCTGCAACACACTTGAAGTTTCAGAAAGTGGGGAAATTACCGGATATAAAATGCGCTGCAAACAGTCAAAGCTTACCACGGTAAAAGCGCTGCAGTCCATCGGTTATAATACAATTGCAAGCGGGGACAGCCACAACGACCTTGCTATGATTCAGGCAGGCAAGGCCGGCTTTTTATTTAAAAGCACTGAGCAGATAAAGGCTGATTATCCGCAGATTCCTGCTTTTGAAACCTATGACGAACTTCTCGCCGCAATCAAAGAAAATCTGGATTAATTTATTCTCGGTATATTTTTATTTAATAAATCTCTGGCACATGTTTGTACCAGAGATTTTTACTTTTTATATTTGGATAAGTTCATATTCCCGGCTTCCAAAGCCCAGCTTTGCTGCCGCCTCCACCGTATGGACTCCGTTTCGTGACTCAATACGTTCAATCAGTGTATCTCTTCCGGCATCATCTGACTGGTAAACCAGATCCAGGCAGGCCTGGTCCAGCGCTATCGGATCAGTTGATGCAAGTATTCCGATGTCCTTCATGCATGGGTCTTCCGCCACCGCGCAGCAGTCGCAGTCAACCGACATATTTGCCATTACATTGATAAATACCATATTTCCCTTAAAATATTCTACGACAGAAGATGCAGCATCCGCCATGGACTCCAGAAAGGAATCGTGGTCCGCCGTCCACATCGCGGATGCGTCTCCTGCGCCATGGATATATTCCTTGCCGTGGGAAGATGCAATTCCTATGGAAATATTTTTGAGCGCGCCGCCAAAGCCGCCCATCGGATGTCCTTTAAAATGGGACAGGACAAGCATGGAGTTGTAATTTTGGATGTTTTTTCCCACATAATTTTTTTTAATCCGGCCGCCATTTGGGATAGAAAGCTCAATTTCGCCCTCTTCATCCATGATATCCACATCCGAAACCTTTGTCCAGCCGTGGAGCTTCATGGTTTCCCAGTGGTCTTTTGTAGTGTTGCGCTTTCCCTCGTATGCGGTGTTACATTCCACAATGGTGCCCTGCACCCTGTCAATCACCGGTTTCCAGACTGCGGGACGGATAAAATTCTGGTTTCCCACCTCTCCGGAGTGAACCTTGACTGCCACTTTGCCGGGAAGCTTCTTTCCGGTCTTTTCAAACAGTGCCGTTACGGCATCCCCTGTAATTTCTTTTGTCATATAAACCTTTGCTTTTTCCATTTTTACCTCCTGTATTTTCCTGTTATTTTGTAACTATTCAGACCCCCGCCCCGTACATTCGCAGAACCGCACGACCTGTCGTGCTTTCCCGTGTGCTGTATCACTGAATTTATTGTAACATGACGCAGGATGGAAGACAAGAAAGAATTCCCTTGACTACCCTGCTTTAGATTCTTTATAATGAATGCGACAGGTTTTTTATTTTATGATTGTAACTATTCGAGCCACTCTGGAATAAGATAAACAGACTCTTACATGCAGGCATGACGATTCTGCTTATCTTATTCCAGAGGGTTCTGAATAGTTACTTATGATTATAAAAAGGATAAGGGAGATATTATGGCAGCAGGATCGACATTTGGAACAATATTCAAAATAACGACATGGGGAGAATCACACGGAAAAGGAATTGGCGTGGTAGTGGACGGGTGCCCCGCCGGACTGCCGCTTAACGAAGAGGATATTCAGGCATATCTTGACCGCAGGAAGCCCGGACAGTCAAAATTCACCACCAAAAGAAGCGAAACGGACCGCGTGGAAATTTTATCCGGCGTATTTGACGGAAAAACAACCGGTACCCCGCTTTCCATGCTTATCAGAAATCTTGACCAGCATTCAAAGGACTATTCGCAGCTTGCCGGTTGCTACCGTCCGGGACATGCGGACTTTGGTTTCGACAGCAAATACGGATTCCGGGATTACCGCGGCGGCGGACGCTCCTCCGGACGCGAAACGGCGGGACGGGTGGCAGGCGGTGCCGTTGCAGCAAAAATTTTAAATCAAATGGGAATTACGTTTATGACCTACTGTAAGTCCATCGGACCCGTTTCCATTGACAGCCGGCGTTTTGATGCTGCGGAAATTTCAAACAATCCTCTGTTTATGCCGGATGCAGACGCTGCCCGTGAGGCGTCTGCATATCTTGCGGAATGCATCAGAAACCAGAATTCTGCAGGAGGTGTATGCGAATGTGTCGTAAACGGTCTTTTTGCGGGACTTGGCGATCCTGTTTTTGAAAAAATAGACTCAAACCTCGCGAAAGCCATTCTTTCAATCGGGGCGGTAAAGGGATTTGAAATCGGGGACGGCTTTGCGGCTTCCTCTTCCACCGGTCTGGAAAATAATGATATGTTTCGCATGGACGGAAAAAAGATTGTGAAAAAAACGAACCATTCCGGCGGTGTGCTCGGCGGAATGACGGACGGCGCCCCGCTTGTATTCCGTGCAGCCTTTAAGCCGACGCCCTCCGTCTCCTCCCCGCAGGAAACAGTAACTGCATCGGGGGAAGAAATTTCCCTCAGCATCACAGGACGCCACGATCCGGTCATTGTGCCCCGCGCCGTTGTCGTTGTGGAAACCATGGCAGCCGTTGCCATAGTGGATGCACTGCTTTGCAATATGAGTGCAAGACTGGATAAAGTTATTGAGTTTTACAGGAAAGGATAACCAGCCAGATGAAACACATTTTCTTTGTGGAAGATGACTTAAGCTTAATTAACGGACTTACCTTTGCCATAAAAAAGCAGGGCTATGAAATTGATGTTGCCCGTACAAGTCTGGAAGCGGACAGGATGTGGGAAACGGATAAATACGACCTGGTAATTCTGGACGTGTCGCTGCCGGACGGCTCAGGCTTTGATATCTGTAAAAAAATACGCCGGACTTCAACCGTTCCGGTTATGTTTTTAACTGCCGCAGACGAAGAAACCGATATTATTATGGGACTCGATATCGGCGCGGACGATTATATCACAAAGCCATTTAAACTGGCCGTATTTTTATCCCGTGTGAATGCCCTGCTCCGCAGAAGCAGTAATTTCAGCCAGACAGATTCCGTGCTTTCCTCAAACGGCATTACGATGCACCGCTTAAAAGGAGAATGTTACAAAAATGACGAACTGCTTGATCTGACTCCCGGCGAATACCGGCTGCTTTGTCTGTTTATGGAAAACCCGGATTCCGTGCTTTCGTCCGAACAGATTTTAGCCAGACTTTGGGACTGTAATGAAAACTTTATTGATAATAAAACCCTTACCGTTTATATCCGCAGACTTCGTTTAAAAATCGAGGACAATCCCGGAGAGCCGGAAAAAATTGTTACAGTCCGGGGCATGGGCTATAAATGGATGAGTGATTCAAAGAAGGAAGGCGTCTGAAAATGAAAATATTAGTAAACAAAAACGTCAGGCTGCTTTTTCTTCAGCTTCTTTTGTGCATCCTGGCATCTGTTTTTTGTTCTGCCCTGTTTGCCGCTTTTCAAATCAGATGGGGCGGCATCTTCTGCACCGCAGCCGCAGGGTTTGCAGCGGCGGCATTCTGTTACCAGTATTTTAAAAAAGAAGAACGGATAATGGAGGACGCAGTGTCGAGGATTCAGCTTTTTCTTTCCGGTGACCGAAACGCCCGCATTGACTGTAACGAAGAAGGGGAAATATACCGGCTGTTTCACGAAATCAATTCCCTTTCCGCTATTTTGAATGCCAAAGCAGAAAACGAAGGGAACCAGAAAAAATTTCTCCAGAATATCATATCGGATATTTCCCACCAGTTAAAAACACCGCTTGCAGCCTTAAATATTTATAACGGCATTATGCAGACAGAAGCCGAAACAAATAACCTGACCACCATTTCAGATTTTGCGGCACTGTCCGAGCGGGAGCTCGACCGGATTGAAACACTGGTACAGACATTTTTAAAAATTACAAAATTTGACTCCGGTTTCATTGTGATAGAAAAAAAGGAAGAAAATGTTTCGGATATGATGAAAGAAATCAAAGAACAGTTTGCCTTCCGTGCCAGTCAGGAGGGAAAAGAAATCATCCTTTCCGGCAGTAATACCCTTTCTTTATCTTGTGACAGAAACTGGATGATGGAGGCAGTCCGCAATATTGTAAAAAATGCCCTTGACCATACAAAAAACGGGGATACCATAAAAATTGCATGGATACCGTCACGTATCACAATTGAAGACAGCGGAAGCGGTATCCATCCGGAGGACCTGTACCATATTTTTAAAAGATTTTACCGAAGCAGATATTCCAAGGACACGCAGGGAATCGGCCTTGGTCTGCCGCTGGCAAAATCCGTGGTGGAAGCCCATAACGGCACCATCGAGGTGAACAGCCAGCCTGGCAGCGGCACAGCTTTCGTCATTCATCTGCCCTGATTTACATCTGAATCATTTGTGAAAAATCCTTCATCACTTCCGAAATTTTAATCTGCTGCGGACAGACCTGCTCGCACTTTCTGCATCCGATGCATACCGCCGGTCTTTTTTCCTCCGGCATGGATGATACTGCCATCGGCGCAATAAATCCGCCCCCTGTAAGCTTATGCTCATTGTAAAGGGCAATCAGTTCCGGAATCGGAAGCTCCTTTGTACAGTGGCTGCTGCAGTAATGGCAGGCTGTACAGGCAACTGCACCCTTTTTTGTTTCAGCATCCGTGATTTCAAGCAGTGTCTGAAATTCATTTTGCGTAAGCGGCCTGTCCTCTGCCCAGATTTCAATATTTTCCTTAAGCTGCTCCATGGAGGACATACCGGAAAGAACCATGGTCACTCCCGGAACTGCCTGCAGGAAACGGAATGCCCATGCCGGAACGCTTTCCTTTGGGCGCATCTTTTTCAACTGTTTTGTTGCGCTTTCAGAAGCTGCCGCAAGCTTTCCGCCGCGCAACGGTTCCATTACCCAGACCGGAATACCTTTTTTTTGCATCAGCTCCACTTTTTCCTTTGCATTCTGGAAATTCCAGTCCATATAATTAACCTGAAGCTGGCAGAATTCCATATGTTTTCCGTAAGCATCCAGAAAACGCTTAATCACATCGATTTTCCCGTGTGCAGAAAAGCCCAGATGCTTAATGCGCCCCTGTTTTTTCTGTTCCAGCAGATATTCCAGAATTTTGTAATCCGGATTGAGATATTCATCAATATTTCCCTCATATACATTGTGGAATAAATAGAAGTCAAAATATGGCGTCTGACACTTTTTTAACTGCTCCTCAAAAATCTCTTTTACCTTTGGCATATTGGAAACATCATAGCCCGGAAATTTTGATGCAAGGTAAAAACTTTCCCTTGGATATTCTGACAGTGCCTTTCCTGCCACCAGCTCGGAATTTCCGTTATGGTATCCCCACGCCGTATCAAAATAGTTAATTCCGTGTCCGTATGCATAAGCAATCATCTCTTTTGCTGCTGCCTCGTCCACAACTGCGTCATTTCCGTCAACTACCGGAAGACGCATCATGCCAAGTCCCAGTCCTGAAAGTTTTAGTCCTTTGAAATCTTTGTAAATCATGCTGTGTTCCTCCATTCTTTACTGAACATATCATTATAAAACATCTAAAAAATCTTTATATGCTGCTGCCGTCCCTCCGCACGCAGAGAAGGAGCCTTTGAAGAAGTCCCTTAATACCATGTAAAATTGTATCTATTACATGCAGGCATGACGATTCTGCATATCTTATTCCAGAGGGTTCTGAATAGTTACGTAAAATTTCAAATTACTGTCCGCACGATTTTCGGCTTATATCCAGCTTTCTCCAGTGCTTTCATTATCTGTTTCTTATGGCTGGTCCCGAAACACTCCAGCGTAATCCGAAGCTCAACTGCTGCATTGCGGTTCGTGGATACGAACTGGTTATGCTCAAGCTTTATAACATTACCCTGTTCCTTCGCAAGCGTCTGGGATACCTTGGCAAGCTCACCCGGCTTATCAGGGAGCAGCACGGATACAGTAAAAATCCGGTCACGGAAAATCAGCCCCTGCTGTACAACAGAGGACATTGTAATCACGTCCATGTTTCCTCCGCTCAGGATGGAAACAACCCGCCTGCCCTTAGCATCCAGGTGTTTTAATGCGGCAACGGTCAAAAGACCGGAATTTTCCACTATCATTTTATGGTTTTCTACCATATCCAGAAAACTGACAATCAGCTCATCATCCGCAACCGTGATAATATCGTCAAGGTTTTTCTGTATATACGGGAAAATATTGCTGCCCGGTGTTTTGACTGCCGTACCGTCTGCAATCGTATTTACCGCCGGAAGTGTCGTCACCTTTCCTGCAGCAAAAGACGCCTGCATACAGTTCGCGCCTGCCGGTTCCACACCGATTACCTTAATCTTTGGATTTAGCAGCTTCGCAAGGGTAGAAACGCCGGTCGCAAGCCCTCCTCCTCCAATCGGAACGAGAATATATTCCACGAGCGGAAGTTCCTTGAAAATTTCCATCGCAATCGTGCCTTGTCCGGTTGCAACCGCCAAATCGTCAAACGGATGGATAAATGTGTACCCCTCCTTTTCGGCGAGCTCCAATGCCTTTGCACACGCCTCGTCATAAACGTCCCCGTGGAGCAGCACCTCCGCACCGTAATTTTTTGTACGGTTTACTTTAATAAGGGGGGTTGTGGTAGGCATAACGATTACCGCCTTGCAGCCATAGCATTTTGCCGCATAGGCAACGCCCTGCGCATGGTTTCCCGCTGATGCCGTAATCAGTCCCCTGCCTCTTTCTTCCTCGGAAAGAGTACTAATCTTATAGTAAGCCCCCCTTACTTTATATGCTCCGGTAAACTGCATGTTTTCTGGCTTTAAATAGACTTTATTTCCTGTCTGCTCACTTAAAAAGTCACTGTATACCAGCTTTGTCTCCAGTGTAACCTCTCTGACCTTTTCACTCGCTTCCTCAAATTTATCCAGTGTCAGCATAATTTAAAACCCTTCTTTCCAACAAATAAATATTAATCTTCCGACTCTCCTGTTTCTTCCATATCCTTCACGTCAAACAATGCGTTTACAAATTCGTCCGGATCAAACTTCTGTAAATCATCAATCGTTTCGCCCACGCCAATGTATTTGACCGGTACTAAAAGTTCCGACTGTATTGCAACCGCAATCCCGCCTTTGGCTGTCCCGTCCATCTTTGTCAGGACGATTCCGGAAATCTTTGCCACCTCTGAAAACTCCCTTGCCTGCACCAGCGCATTCTGTCCCGTGGTTGCATCCAGCACAACAAGGGTTTCGCGGTAGGCGTCTGAATATTCTTTTTCCAGTATCCGGTTAATTTTTCCAAGCTCATTCATAAGATTTTTCTTGTTATGCAGCCGGCCTGCGGTATCCACGAGGAGCACATCAGCATTTCTTGCCTTTGCCGCGGCAGTCGCATCAAACACGACAGCCCCCGGATCTGACCCCTCCGCACCGCCAATCATGTCCACGCCGGAGCGGTTCGCCCATTCCTTAAGCTGTTCTCCCGCCGCCGCACGGAATGTATCCGCACCTGCTATAATGACTTTTTTGTTCTGGTTCTTCAACTTTCCGGCAAGCTTTCCGACTGTCGTGGTCTTTCCGACGCCGTTGACCCCGATTACGAGCACCACCGACTTTTCTTCTTCAAAACGGTACGCTGTTTCCTCCACATGCATCTGCTCCTTAATGCTGTCGATTAAGAGCTTTTTGCACTCACCAGGCTCTTTGATATGGTTTTCTTTTACCTTTTCCCGAAGCTTGTCGAGAATGGCTTCCGTTGCCGAAACCCCCAGGTCCCCCATAATCAGGATCTCTTCCAGTTCCTCATAAAACTCATCGTCAATTTTGGAAAACCCATGAAAAACCGAGTCAATGCCCGATACAATATTGTCCCTCGTTTTGGTCAGTCCTTCCACAAGCCGGCTGAAAAAACCTTTTTTCTTTCCTTCTTCACTCATATGTTTTTACTCCTCTAAATCGTTTTCAATCAGATTGACGGAAACAAGTGTGGACACACCTTTTTCCTGCATAGTAATTCCGTAAAGCCTGTCCGCGGCCGTCATTGTGCCGCGCCTGTGGGTAATTACAATAAACTGGGTATTCTCAGTCAGCCGGTTTAAATATTTGGCAAAACGGGTAACATTTGAATCGTCCAGCGCCGCTTCTATCTCGTCCAGAAGACAAAACGGAGAAGGCTTTAATGCCTGTATTGCAAACAAAAGTGCAATCGCAGTCAGTGCCTTTTCCCCACCGGACATCTGCATCATATTCTGCAGCTTCTTGCCGGGCGGCTGTGCGACAATGCGGATGCCACATTCTAAAATATCTTCATCCTCCACCAGTTCCAGGGAACCATGTCCGCCTCCGAACAGATGTTTAAAGGACTGGTCGAACTCCTTTTGGATTTCCTTAAATTTCTCTGCAAACTGTGTACGCATTCCGTTATCAAGGTCTTCGATAATTCCAACCAGCGTCTGTTCCGCTTCCACCAGATCGTCATGCTGTTCTTTTAAAAACGTGTAGCGCCCGGAAATTTCCCTGTACTCCTCAATCGCATTTACATTGACCGCGCCGAGTTTCCTGATTTCATCCTTTACAGCGGCAACCAGCTTTTTGAGTGCCGCAAGGTCATTATATTCTTCTTTTCTTAATTCCATAGCCGCATGCTTTGTCAGCTCATATTCCTCCCATAGGTATCTGGTCTGGTATTCCGCAGCTTCTTTTAATTTCTCCCGCATATTGTTCAGGCGGAAAATTTCTTTATCCAGATCGTTGCATTTCTGGGAAATTTCCTCCTGCTTTTTGAAAAATCCACGGTAATCTGCAGACATCTGCTCTTTTTTTGCAATGCTTTCTTTTAACTCTTTTTCCAGTCCGCCCTGGGAATCCGCCGATGCCAGAATTGTTTTTCTGATTTCCTCAATGTCACTTCGTTTCTTTTGGGCATCTGCCTTTGAGTTTTTCGCATTTTCCAGAAGCTCATTCATTTCTGCGTCTAATTTTGCAATTTCACCATTGACACGCTCCATATTTACCCGGTTGAACTCTGCACTCTGGCTGATATTTGCCTGTTCAAGCTGGATTCCGGACAGTGATTCGTTTGCCTCGTTTTCAAGCTTTCCCTGTTCTTCCAGGCGCATCTGCAGCCTGGCGGATTCTTCCTTAATCTCCTGTTCCCTCTTGTCCGAAAACTCAATTTCCTCAAGAATCTGCCGTTTACTGCCGTCAATTTCCTCAATCTGGCGCTCCATCTGTTCCTTTTCGCCCATAAGGCCGGAAAAAATTTCCTCGCTTTCATTCCGCTGCTGCATTGCCTGGTCCAAATTCAGCTTTGCGGTATTCTGCCTGATATATTCTCTCTGTAACTCTTCTGTAATGGTTTTCAGTTCGTCCGCATTTAATTCAATTGCAGTAACAATATCCTCCCTGCGTGCCTTAAGTTTTTCGGTTTCCCCGAGAATTTCCTTTACTTCCTGCTCCAGTTCCTCAATCTCACGCTTTCTCGCCAAAAGATTTGAGGAATTTTTAAATGCACCTCCGGTCATGGCCCCGCCCGGACTTAAATATTCCCCTTCCAGTGTAACCATATGAAGACTGTAATGATTTTTTGCTGCCAGCGCAATTGCATTATCAATGTTGTCCACGACAAGTACGCGCCCTAGCAGATACGCCGCAACCTCATCATATTTTTTGTCACAGCGTACCAGCGTATTGGCCGTTCCTATAACACCTTTTTCCTTTAAAGCCGCTTCGGTTTTGGGATTTACCCTTGCCTTTACACTGGTCAGCGGCAGAAAAGTTGCACGTCCGCTCCGGTTCTTTTTGAGAAAACCAATCATTTTCTTTGCGGTTTCCTCATCAGCAGTCACAATGTTCTGGATATTTCCGGCAAGAGCGGTTTCAATTGCAGTTTCATACTTTTTTTCCACCTGAATCAGGTCGGAAACCACACCAAGGAGTCCCGGATTGTCCTTCTTCTGCTCCATGACCTTACGGATGCTGTTTCCATATCCGTCATACCGCTCCGCGATGTTTCTAAGGGATTCCAGTCTGGACTGCTGCTTATGGTACTGCGTCTGTTTTTCCTCAGTCAGGCGGCTGTTTTCATGCCTCTTTTCCTTCCATTCCCGGTCCCTTTTTCTTAATTCCTCTTCCTTTTCCTTTAACCCTTCTATGTGCCTGCTGACTTCATCATAATCCCTCTGGTACCCGGCAAGCACGGAATTTAAATCCGCTTCCTGCGTCTTTCTTGCCAGAAGACGCTTTCCAAGCTCTGCCTTTCGGATGGTAATCTGCTCTGACATCGTATCAAAACGCTGCTGCCTGGACTGGATATCCGCTTTATTGCTTAAAAGCTCATACAGTTCCTTCTGTCCGCTTTCCATTCTGTCATTACAGGCTGCAATTATTTTCTGTATTTCAGACAGTCTCTTTTCGGCTTCCGCCCTCTTGCTTCCAATCTCCGCCAGCCGTTCATCCAGCTTCGCCTTTTCCCCGTCATGTTCTGCGCGCTCGGCAAGGCGCGTGCTTTTATCCTGTTCGATTGCATCCAGGCGGCTTTTGAGATGCTCGTCCGTCATTTCCGCGGTATGTATCTGCTCATTCAAAATCTGGATCTGGCTTTCCATCTTTTCCCTCATTACGGAGGTGCTGTTTATATTTTCACGAATGGAATTGATTTTTTCGTCCATTTCTTCCATATCCTGCCCGAGCGTTTCATATTCTTCCCTGATTTTCTGGTGTGCCCTGTTGCTCTCCTTAAGCTGCATGTCCGCAATCCGGAATTTTTCATCCGCTTCTTTAAGCTCCACGGAAATCCGCTCGGTTTCCAGCAGAAACATGTTAATGTCATATTCTTTTAATTCTTCCCTTTTTTTTAGATATTCCCTTGCTTTCTGCGCCTGCTGTTCCAGAGGGCCAACCTGCCGTTCCAGCTCGGCAAGGATGTCGTTTACCCGGACGAGGTTTTCCCGTTCATTTTCCAGCTTTTTCTGCGCGGTTACCTTTCGCTTTTTAAACTTGACAATTCCTGCCGCTTCATCAAAAAGTTCCCTGCGTTCCTCCGGTTTTCCGCTTAAGATCCTGTCAATCTGTCCCTGTCCGATAATCGAATAGCCTTCTTTCCCGATACCTGTATCATAAAACAGCTCCGCCACCTGTTTTAAACGGCAGGGATTACCATTTAAAAGATACTCGCTCTCCCCGGAACGGTACAGCCGCCTTGCAACCGTCACTTCCTCAAAATCAATTGCAAGCTGGTGATCCGCATTATCCAGCGTAATCGCCACATATGCATAACTTAGGGGCTTTCTGTTTTCCGTTCCCGCAAAAATGACATCCTGCATGGAAGAACCACGCAGCTGCTTGACCGACTGCTCACCAAGCACCCAGCGCACGGCATCCGCAACATTGCTTTTCCCGCTTCCGTTCGGACCGACAATGCCTGTTATCCCCTGATGAAAATCAAAGACTATTTTGTTTGCAAAAGACTTAAAGCCCTGTACCTCAATACTCTTTAAATACATTCCCTGCTCCCTTTTTTTCCTGAATGATCAGAAGCGCCTGGTAAGCCGCCTCCTGCTCTGCTGCTTTTTTGGTATGACCGGTTCCCTCTCCGAGCTTTTTGTTTCCGACACATACCTCCACGGTAAAACTCTTGTTATGATCCGGACCGGATTCCGCGGTCAGGTTATAGGTGAGCTTTTCATGTTCCCCCTGCACAACCTCCTGCAGGATAGTCTTGCTATCATAAAAGAGCTGTTTGTGTTCGATATCGGTCATAATATATTTTAACACAAACTCTTTTGCATTAGTAAAACCACCATCCAGATAAATGGCTCCAATCAGTGCTTCCAGCGCATCTGACAAAATGGATTTCCGGTTTCTGCCCCCCGTCTGGTTTTCCCCTTTTCCCAGAAACAGGTAATCCCCGATTCCTACATCCTTTGCACAAAGTGCAAGCGTCGGCTCACATACAATGCTTGCCCGCAGCTTGGTCAGTTCCCCCTCCTGCTGGTCCGGGTAATTCTTATATAAGAAATCACTGGAAACAAGTTCAAGCACCGCATCCCCCAGAAATTCCAGGCGTTCATTGTCCGAAAGCTTTTTCATATGCCTTTCATTTGCATAGGAGCTGTGCGTCAGTGCCTGTAAAAGCAGGTTTCTGTTCCGAAATGTGTATCCGATTTTTTTCTGAAATGCGTTTATATCTGTCATTGTATCCTTCCTTTCCTGATTACCCATCCGCGCCGCCGGATGGATTCGTGAATTCAGCTAAAGAAGGAGTCCGCATTCCGGACTCCTTAACTGGCTTTTCCTTAGTTATTCAGTGCATTTTTTATCTGTTCCACCGCATCTGACACTGTAACGATTTTTTCTGCCTGTTCATTCGGAATCTCAATATCAAATTCTTCCTCAAGCCCCATGATAATCTGGAATACATCCAGTGAATCCGCACCCAGGTCATCAATAAAGGTAGTATCCATCGTAATGTCATTTTCTTCTACATTCAGTACTTCCACAATAATTTTTTTCAGCTTTTCAAATTCCATTTTCTGATTTCCTTTCTTTTTCTTCCTCTGCAATTTTGTCCCTGATAATTCCATTAATGTCTTCCCTGCTAAATGTCACGCACTGATAAATGGAGTTGGTAATCTCCTGTGCCTTGGAACTGCCGTGGCTTTTTACCACAAGCCCGTTTAAGCCCAAAAGCGGCGCACCCCCGTACTGGCTGGCGTCAAAGACCTTAAGCCTGCCCTTTAATGCCGGTAATGCAAGAAACGCACCGAGCTTGCTCCTCAAGGTACTTGTCATTGCCTGTTTGACTATGCCGATGAGCGTGGAACTTAATCCCTCACAAAGCTTGAGGATAACATTGCCGACAAATGCTTCACAGACAATGACATCCGCCCCGCCGTGCGGAATTTCCCGTGACTCAATGCTTCCGACAAAATTAATGTCCTTACATGCTGAAAGTAACGGAAATGTCTCTTTGACGAGCGCATTTCCTTTTTCTTCCTCCGCGCCGATATTGACAATTGCGACCCGTGGATTTTTGATACCCACCACTTTTTCCATATAGACAGACCCCATCTTCGCAAACTGCACAAGATGCTCTGCCCTTGCATCCACATTGGCGCCGCAGTCAATCAGCAGTGAAACGCCTGTTTCTGTTGGAATAATCGGTGCAAGCGGTGCACGTTTCACTCCCTTAATCCGTCCGACAATGGTCTGTCCGCCCACAAGTATGGCGCCGGAGCTTCCGGCCGAAACAAATGCATCTGCTTCCTTCTGCTTAACCATATTCATGCCAACCACAATTGATGACTGCTTTTTTTTGCGAATTGCCTGTACCGGCGGTTCCGCCATCTCAATGACTTCCGGTGCATCCACAATCTCAATCTTTCCTGCGGGATACTGGTACTTATCCAGTTCTTCCCTGATTGAATCCGTCTGCCCGACGAGAAACACCTTAATATTCCCGCGGGATATTACCGCATCCACCACGCCCTTTACGATTTCTGCCGGTGCATTGTCACCGCCCATCGCGTCAACTGCAACCTTTGTCATTCCTCCCTGGTTCTGCTGCCCTGTATTTACCTGCATGGTCTGTTCCTCCTTATGCATCTATTAGAGAATATACTATATCTCATTATAGAAATCAATCCATTTTTACCAAATAGAATAAAGCGGGCAAACCCGCATCCACTCTCCCCATGATACTAAGAAAGGCTTTCCGCAACATGGGAAAGCCTTTCCGTTCATGTAAAATTAATCCTGCGGAATGATTTCTTTCTTGTTATATGATCCGCAGTTCATGCAAACCCTGTGAGGAACCATTAATTCGCCGCACTTGCTGCACTTAACCAAGGTCGGAGCAGTCATCTTCCAGTTTGCTCTTCTCTTGTCTCTTCTACTCTTAGAAGATTTATTCTTTGGACAAATTGACATTTGTTTACACCTCCTTAAACTCGTTAAATATATCCTGGATTGCTGCCATTCTTGGGTCCGGCTCTGTTTTCCGGCAACTGCAGACTCCCTTGTTCAAGTTCATCCCGCAGACTTTGCAAATTCCTTTGCATTCTTCCCGGCACAGGACTTTCATCGGCCAGTTCACCAGAATCTCATTGTAAACCAGCTTGTCTGTATCAAGTTCAAACCCAGTCATGTAATCGGTTTCTTCCATCTCATCATCAAAAAGCCCGGCAGAATCTGTCCCGGAATCCGCTATGCGCAGACGTTTTTCGATGTCAAACGAAAGCGGCGTCCGTACATCTGCAAGACACCTTGCACACGGAATCATCACTTCAAGCCTGACCGCCGCATTGACCAGCACCGCCGCATTCTCCTCGTTTCGAATATGAAAAGTAACCGGAGCCTTGTCTGTAACAGGAAAAACTCCCAGTACGGACTGGAATGTAGACGGTGAAAAATCCGCCGTAACTTCCATTTCCGTATTTATGGATTTTGTAATCGTTGAAAGATCAATTTTCACAAGTATTCTCCTATCCACACCTAAACAATTATACATACAGCGGCATTTTTTGTCAACATTTTTTTTGAATTCAGGACTGTTTTATGGTAACTATTCAGCCTTCAGCCGAATAGTTACTGTTTTATAAGTTCCACTGTCTCGCGGCAGATGGCAAGTTCCTCGTTGGTCGGAATAACGCAGACCGTTACCCTGGAATCCGGTGTGGAAATTACTTTTTCCTCCCCGTGTACCTGGTTTGCTTTTTCATCCATCGTAATTCCCAGATATCCAAGGTAGCCAAGAATTTTTTCACGGATAAAGCTGGTATTTTCGCCAATTCCCGCCGTAAACGCAACCGCGTCCACCCCGTTCATTGCCGCAACATAGGAACCGATATATTTTGCCACGCGGTATGCAAATACCTCGCAGGCATAAATGGCACGTTCGTTTCCTTCATTATAGGCGGCTTCAAGGTCACGGAAATCACTTGAAACACCGGAAAGCCCCTCCACGCCGGATTTCTTGTTCAGCACATTCATAATGCCGCTAATGTCAAGATTTTCTTTCTTTGCAATATATTCCATGATTGCCGGATCAATGTCACCGGAGCGTGTTCCCATGACAAGTCCTTCCAGCGGCGTAAGTCCCATGGATGTGTCCACGCATTTTCCGTTTAACACGGCGCTGATGGAAGCACCGTTTCCAAGGTGTGCCACAATAATTTTTGACTGGTTGATATCCAGCTTTAAAAATTCCGCGCATCTTTTTGACACAAAACTGTGGCTGGTGCCGTGGAAGCCGTATCTTCTTACTTTGTACTTTTCATAATACTCGTACGGAAGCCCGTACAGATATGCTTTTTTTGGCATGGTCTGGTGGAATGCGGTATCAAATACCCCGACCATCGGCACATCCGGCATAAGTTCCCTGCAGGCGCGGATTCCAATCAAATTGGCAGGATTATGAAGCGGGGCAAGGTCATTGCAGGCTTCAATTTCTTTTAATACTTCTTCATCCAGTATGACAGAACTGGAGAATTTCTCGCCGCCATGTACAATACGGTGCCCGACCGCCCCGATTTCTGAAAGGTCTGTGACTGCTCCGCTTTTTGGATTATGGAGCGCATCCAGTACCATCTGGATGGCTTCTTTATGGGTAGGCATGGAAGCCTCTGTGATTTCCTTGTCCAGACCGGCTTTCTGGTATACCAGCCTTCCGTCAATTCCAATCCGTTCACATAAGCCCTTGGCTAGTACCGCTTCTGATGCTGAATCAATAAGCTGGTACTTAAGGGAAGAGCTTCCGCAGTTGATTACTAAAACATTCATGTTATTTCTCCCTTTATATTTTATTTTTTTGATATGCAATTTACACAGCTTTTATTATAAACACAATTTATCCTGTATACAAGTAGAAATTCAGGGAATTTTATGATATGTTTAAAAATAGAAAGCACGACTGGTCGTGCGGTTTTGCGAATTTATAGGACGGGGTTCTGAATAGTTACAAAAAAGATTTTTGGGAGGGTTCTATGAAAGCTGTGGGTATTATTGCGGAATATAATCCATTTCACAACGGGCATAAGTACCAGATTAAGCAGGCAAAGGAGGAAACGGCTGCAGATTTTGCGGTGATTGCAATGAGCGGGGATTTTGTACAGCGGGGCCAGCCCGCCATAATGGACAAGCACACCCGCGCAAAAGCCGCCCTGTCATCGGGCGCGGATCTTGTTTTGGAGCTTCCGGTTACTGCAGCGTGTGCCTCTGCTGAGTATTTTGCGGCTGCCGCTGTAGAACTTCTGGGGAAAACAGGGGTTGTGGATGTAATCTGTTACGGGTGCGAATCACAAAACGAAGATCTGATGAGCCATCTGGTTTCTGCTTTAAATGAAGAATCCGCCTGTTTTTCCCATATGATATCCGGCCACCTGAAAAAGGGCTGTTCCTATCCAAAAGCAAGGCAGGAAGCACTCTGCGAATTCCTTCCTGAATGGGACGATGAAGAAATCGCAGACTTTATTTCTTCCCCAAACAACATTCTCGCGCTGGAATACGAACGGGCGATTGCCCGCTGGAACCAGGGACACAGCCATAAATTATGCGGGCATCCCATTCTCCGGGTGGGGGAAGGCTATTACAGCACTGATGTACGCGCGGAATTTATATCCGCTACTGCAGTCAGGCAGAAAGTATTTCGGACCCCTGCCCCGTTCCTTTTATACGCAGTGCTTGGCGCCAGAGTCCCCTATGCCAGCCTTTCCTCACTTGTGAATGCAAAACGCCGCAGCCAGCTTGCAGAGCCGGAAGCTTTTTCGCCCGCCCTTTTCCAGCGGCTTCTTTCCCTGCAGGAAACAGGCTATGAAAACTTTGCCGACTGCAGCCCTTCCCTTTCCGGCAGAATCCAGAATAACCTCTGGCAGTACTTAGGGTTTTGTTCCTTTGCCACTCTTTTAAACAGCAGGGAACTGACTTATGGCAGAATCTGCCGGGTGCTTTTTCATATTTTACTTAACATCACAAACGGGGATTATGAACAGATTAAAAACGGAAACGGTATTTTATACCTGAGAATGCTGGGCTTTAGAAAGGAGGCGTCACCCCTTCTTTCCGCCATCAGCAAAAAAGCATCCGTTCCCCTTCTTTCAAAGGTTGCGGATGCTGACAGAATACTTAATGACAACGCCATGAAACAGTTTGGCAAAGACCTTTATGCTGCCGAACTCTACCGCGGTATTATTTCCGCCCAATGCCATGAGGTGCTGTCCAACGAATATACCACGGAGCTTGTCATAATTCCATAATAATCTCCCTCGCAAGGGACTCTTCCACCGGCTTTGCAAACACCCCCGGCGCAAATTCCACAACAGAACCGATTCCCTTCTGCATGACAAACCGGAGTCTGCCGTCCCGCACCTTTTTGTCAGTGTAAAGCTTTCTGACCAGCTTTTCCCTGTCGATATAATCCGGGATTAAAACCGGAAGCCCTGCCCTTTCATAAAGCGCCGTCACACGGGCAGCCTCCTCCTCCGACATATAGCCAAGCCTCGCGGAAAGCAACACCTGCGCCGCCATTCCAATGGAAACTGCCTCTCCGTGAAGCAGCCTGTAGTCACTGACCGTTTCAACCGCGCGTCCTACCGTATGTCCGAGGTTTAATACTTCCCTCAGTCCGCTTTCTTTTTCGTCTTTCATGACTACTGCATATTTTATCTTGCAGTTATTTTCCGCTATGTACTCGCAGGCAAATTTCTTATAGCTTAAAATGTCTTCAAGATGTTCCTCTATAAACTCAAACATATCGCTGCTTGCAAGGCATGCGTGCTTGATTGTTTCGGAAAGACCGCTCGCCATTTCCCTTCGCGGCAGCGTCTTCCATGCCGCAATATCCAGATATACCTTCTGCGGCTGGTTGAAAAGCCCAATTAAATTCGTCGCAAGCGGCGTATCCACAGCGGTCTTTCCGCCCACCGATGCATCTGCCGCCGCAAGCAGCGTTGTGGCATAATTAATAAAAGGAATCCCCCTGCCATATGTACCTGCCAGAAAGCCTGCCAGGTCTGTCACAACACCGCCCCCGATGGCAAGCACTGCACAGTCCCTGCGGTAGCCTTTTTCGAGCATTGCGTCCTCAATCCGTTCCTTCGTCTGCCTTGTCTTGCTTTTTTCCCCTGCCGGAAATACAAACATATCGACCTTGTATCCCGCCTGGACCAGTCGTTCACTTATGGGTTTTGCATATAAATCCCTGACATTGCTGTCAGTGATGACGCACAGCTTTCTGATTTTACCAAGAAGCCCTGTCTCCAGATCCTCCACCAGACTGTTCATCAGATCATATCCAATTTCGATATCATAACTGTCATCGACCATCTTCTTTAGTTCTACATTAAATATGCTCATTTTTTACCCCTCTGCATTATGCAGCTTCTCAAGGATTTCCTCTTTTAAATCACGTGCACGGTCTTTCGCCTGGGCGGAAGCGGTCGGTGACACAAGAATTGAGGAAACAAGCTTGGAAGCCACATCCGTTTTTCCAAGCCTGAACGCCATATTGGCAAGCAGAAGGTTCATCGTGCTTTCTTCCATTCCACACACCGGGAAGCTTTCGGACGCCACCGCTTTCACCAGACCTTCATATGCTTCCGAATAGTATTCCTTTTCTTCTTTCCGGCAGTTTTCCACGACTTCCCCTTCGGTAATGCCTTTTTCCCCAAGTTCTTCCAGCCAGCCTCGGTACAGCCACGAAATCTTTAAACAGGCGTAAGCTTTTTCGCTGGTTTTGCCTTTTTTCACAACGGTATTATATAACGCAAGCTCATAACGGCCAATTGCTTCCTCATAAGTATAGGTGGCAAGCTCATCGTCAACTGCCGCCGAAGCCTGAAACTTACTGCATACTCCTTCCCTGACCAGCATAATCTGTCCCTTTGTCAGATGCGGGAAATCACGTTTCATTGCCGTATACCCGCAGTATGGGCAGGATGCAACATCATATTTGTTTGTATCTATGTTTGAAAAACGCGGACGCAGATCAAAATCCGGCTGAAGCCTTCTTGCCTTTCCGCTCTTGACCGAACGCGTCATAAATGTCTTGTCACATACCGGACAGTGGGTCGTTTTATTTAAAAGCAAATCCACTTCCTGAATCTCCTGCCGCTTTTTTTTGGCGGCAGCTTCTTCCTCTTTCTTTTTCCGGGCGGCAGCAGCCTCCGCTTTCCGTTTCTGCTCCAGAAGTTCCTGCTGCTTTTTTTGGGCAGCAATCTCCGCCTGCTTTTTCTGTTCCAGACGCTCCTGCACTTTTTCCCCGCCTTCATCGAACAGGTGTTCCATATCCAGTGTTTCCAGACCTAATTTTTCTAATCCAGATAAAAAACCCATAATATCCCCCTTAATTTGTTATAATTTATTTTTTTCCGGAAGCCGGAATGAACTTTTCATTGTGACAATACGGTTAAACACCGGCTGGCCCGGCCTGGAGTCTTTATAATCGGCACAAAAGAAACCTTTTCGCACAAACTGAAAGCTTTCGTAAGGCTCCGCTTCCAAAAGGTCCGGCTCAGCCATGCAGTTATTTAACACTGTGAGGGAATTCGGGTTTAAATTAAGGCTTCCGTCCTCGTTGTATACACCAAGTTCCTCATTGATCAGGTTTTCATACAGACGGACCGTCACTTTTTTGCCGTATTTTGCCGATACCCAGTGAATGGTTCCTTTTACCTTACGCCCGTCAGGACTGTTTCCTCCCCTGGAAGCCGGGTCATACGTACAGTGAATAACCGTCACTTTTCCGTTTTCGTCTTTCTCACATCCGGTACATGTAACAAAATACGCATTCATCAGCCGTACTTCGTTGCCCGGAAACATCCGAAAATATTTTTTTGGCGGCTCTTCCATAAAGTCTTCGCGCTCAATATAAATTTCCCTGGTAAACGGAACCGTTCTCTGTCCAAGCTGAGGGTTTTCCAGATTGTTGTCCACTGTAAGCTGTTCCGTCTCTCCTTCGGGGTAATTGTCAATCACTACCTTTACCGGATCCAGTACAGCCATCATACGCTTTCCCTTAAGCTTAAGATCCTCCCTGATACAGTACTCAAGCATTGCATAGTCTACCGAGCTGTTTGCCTTGGAAATTCCACACAGTTCCACGAAATTCCGGATGGATTCCGGCGTATATCCCCGTCTTCTTAATGCGGCAATGGAAACCAGGCGCGGATCGTCCCAGCCGTCCACAATACCGTCCTCCACAAGCTTTTTAATGTAGCGTTTTCCAGTCACAACATTGGTCAGGTACAGCTTCGCAAACTCAATCTGCTTCGGCGTCCCTCCTGCGGACTTTCTGTAACCAAGCTCGGTCACAACCCAGTCATAAAGCGGTCTGTGGTCTTCAAACTCCAGTGTACAGATGGAATGTGTAATCCCTTCAACCGCATCCTCAATCGGATGCGCAAAATCATACATCGGATATATGCACCACTTGTCCTTTGTGTTGTGGTGCGTCATGCGTGCCACACGGTAAAGCACGGGATCGCGCATGTTGATATTTGAACTTGCCATATCGATTCTGGCCCGCAGTACTTTGCTCCCATCAGGAAATTCCCCGTTTTTCATGCCTTCAAAGAGCGCAAGGTTTTCTTCCACACTGCGATGCGCATACGGATCTTCCCTTCCCGGTTCCTTTAAGGTGCCGCGGTATTCCCTTATTTCATCCGCCGAAAGGTCAGATACATAGGCTTTTTCCTTTTTAATCAGGGTAACTGCCGCCTCATACATCTGGTCAAAATAATCAGAGGCATAAAAAAGATTATCTCCCCAGTCTGCCCCCAGCCATTTTACATCTGCCTTGATGGATTCCACAAATTCCGCCTTTTCCCTGGTCGGATTTGTATCATCAAACCGGAAGTGGAAGGCTCCGCCGTATTTTTTAGCCAGACCGTAATTCAAAAGAATGGACTTGGCATGTCCGATATGAAGATAGCCGTTCGGCTCCGGCGGAAACCGGGTGATTACTGTCTCACAGTTCCCTTCTGCCAGATCCTTTTCGATAATCTGTTCGATAAAATTTCTGGAAGTCGTTTCATTTTCCATAACCTGTGCTCCTTACTGCTTTTTACTCAATATTTTTATTATAAGGGATATATGGAAAACTTGTCAACTTAATACGAATATATACCGCTCATTTCTTTTGTTTCGCTCCAGGCCCTGCCTGCGTTCTCCATCCGTTCCTCTGTTCCCTCTGCCACGCCCTTTTTTGTCAGAAAGACAGTTACTGCACTGTCATCATAGTCCTGTTTTATTACTGTGGGAATTTCTTTTTCTGCCGCGGCTGTTGTAAGAATCTGCGCATAGGCGGACTGCCAGTCTTTGACAATGCCTGCGTATTCTGCCACGCTGCCATCCGGTTTTTCATTGTGGTAACCGACGAACCAGATCTTTCTTTTGTTTTCCCCCGCATGCTCCACGACTGATTCCACCCTGCCAGATTCAGCATTTGTGGCAATCAGAATGCAGCCGCTACGGATTAAGGTATCTGCCGCAGATGCTTCCGCATCCGGATCGTAACGGACTCCGGTGCTGCGGATTTCCATGGTCACTTTGGAAAAAGCCAGGCGCACGCCGCGCAGAAACTGCCCGTATTCCTCTCCGCTTAATTCCTCATCATATTTTGCCACATAACCGATTTTAACCCTGCCGTCCTGCTGGCAGAAATCTTTGGGTATTTTGTTTTTTTCGTCCAGCGCCTTAAGTTTGCTGCCGGCCGCAACCCCCGCCAGATAGCAGGCCTTTTTTGTATCCAGCTGTATTGTGGACAGGTTTTCACTCTGGTGCGCCACTGCCGTATCCGTAACCGTCACCACGCTGACATCCTTGTATTCCGCCGCAAACTCTGCCATTTCCCCGGCATAACAGGAATTTGCCGCAAGAATCATGGTACAGTCTTCACCCAGGAGTTCTTCTGCTGCGGATGCCGCCGCACCTTCTTCTGTCCGCTCCTTCCAGACAATCTGTTCCGGCAGAATGCCTGCATCTCCTGCAGCGCCTGCAATGGCGTCCATATGTGCTTTTGTATCGTTTTCTGTTTCATCCGAAGGCAGAATCACCCCTAATTTAAATGGTAATCTGACTTCTTTCTCCGTAACGGTTTCCTGTTTAACCGGCTTTATCCTGCTTCCCAGCACAATTATAAGGATGGATAAAGCCGCAAGAATCCCCCCCTGGACCAATCTCTTCTTCACCTGTTCTCCTTTAGCGCACATGCGTATGTGTATATAAATGTTCTTCACAGTATTCCTGCCCGCCGTTACATTTACTGCAGTAGCGGAACATCATTTCCGGGTTGGTCAGTTCCGTCCGTCCGCAGACTGCACATTTGTGCTTTGCAATGCCGGAACCCGGACGCGGCTCCCTGAACTGGGCACGGAACTCCTTCTGTCTCTTTTTATGCTTTCTGGTAATATGAATTCTTGAAAAATAAAAAAACAAAAACATATTTAAAAGCGAAAGAAGCATTGAGGCCGAATTCACAATTCCCAGAATAATCCCAAGCGTAACTCCTGCCGCAGTCACCCTGCCTGCCGTGACAGATTCCACCCCATTCCTGCAGTTTACTATCAGGATGCAGCCCATATAGACAAGCTCAAAATAGAGAAACCACCTCATCTTCAGCGGAAGGACAAACCATATCCTTAGTTCTTCTTCCGGCATATACAGCGCTACCGCCAGCACAATCGAGGATAAGAGGTAATACGTGCTCATTTGAACCGGAATCCCTGTATGAAGTACCAGATAACTGATAAGATAAATCAGTATTCCTCCAATATCGCTTACAATTACTCCCATCCACAAAAAGACATTCATGCGGAACGTACCGATAATCATTTCAAGCTGGCTTCCCCAGAGAATGACAATCAGCAGTGAAATGATTCCCATGATATCCGGCGCATAGGTAGGCATAAAAATCCATGTCACAAGCCGCCAGACCTGTCCGTGCAGTATTTTTTCCGCCGAAAAATTAAACCATAACATCAGCCCCGGCGCCACCATGCCAAGAAGCCATCCCGCCGCTGTCGCAAACACAAAGAAACGGCTTAAGTTCGGGACGGCATGCCGCCCCCATTTTCGTTCCAGTTTATCCATCCAGTTCATAATCCGACTACTCCTATACTATTTTTTCAGTAAATCATATTATACGTTCAAAAGGAGCAGATTGTCAACGAGGGAGCAAAAGATTTATGATTTTTATATTTTCTTTATAATAAAGTGCATTGTTTTTTGTTTTGTTGTGAAGTATAATGTTGTGGGTTTAAAGAAAAACATTTTTTGACCTTTTCTGACATATGGATTATGAAACGGTCTGTTTCATACATAAAATGGAGGTTATATTTTATGAAAAACCAGTCTTTATATAAATTAGGTATCGACATTGGTTCCACAACGGTCAAAATTGCAATACTGGACGAAAAAGACACACTGCTTTTTTCCGATTACCAGAGACATTTTGCAAATATACAGGAGACGCTTTTGGGGCTTCTCCAAAAAACAAGCAGACAGCTGGGAGAGCTTTCCGTTTCCCCGGTCATCACCGGTTCCGGCGGGCTTACCCTTGCCAGACATTTGAACGCGCCGTTTGTACAGGAGGTTATCGCCGTCTCTTCCGCCCTGCAGCATTATGCGCCGCAGACAGACGTTGCCATTGAATTAGGCGGAGAGGACGCAAAAATCATTTATTTTGAGGGAGGGAATGTCGAACAGCGCATGAACGGCATCTGCGCCGGGGGAACCGGCTCGTTTATTGACCAGATGGCTTCCTTAATCCAGACGGATGCATCCGGACTGAATGAATATGCCAAAAGCTATAAGGCAATCTACCCAATTGCCGCACGCTGCGGGGTTTTTGCCAAAACAGACATCCAGCCGTTAATTAACGAAGGCGCCACACGGGAAGATCTGGCCGCTTCCATTTTCCAGGCTGTTGTCAACCAGACCATCAGCGGGCTTGCATGCGGCAAACCAATCCACGGGCATGTGGCGTTTCTCGGGGGACCATTACACTTTCTCTCCGAGCTTAAAGCTGCGTTTATCCGCACACTGGGGCTGGACAGCGAACATACCATCGTGCCGGAGAACTCACACCTGTTTGCAGCAATCGGTTCTGCCTTAAATTATAAGAAGGAAACAGTTACAACATTAAACGGGCTTTTAGCAACGCTCTCTTCCGGAATTAAAATGGAATTTGAGGTAGCAAGACTTGAACCCCTGTTTTCTGATGAAGCCGAATACGAACAGTTTACCCTGCGTCATGGAAACAACCATGTGAAAACGGCGGATTTAAAAACCTATGAAGGAAACTGCTACCTTGGAATCGATGCCGGTTCCACTACGACAAAAATTGCACTGGTCGGTGAGGACGGCAGTCTTTTGTATTCCTTTTACAGCAATAATAACGGAAGCCCGCTTGCCACGGCAATCCGCTCTGTAAAGGAGATTTATTCCCTCCTGCCCAAAAAAGCGCATATTGTACACTCCTGCTCCACCGGATACGGGGAAGCTTTATTAAAAGAAGCTTTTCTTTTAGATGACGGGGAGGTGGAAACAGTTGCCCATTATTACGCGGCTGCATTTTTTAATCCAAAGGTGGACTGTATCCTGGATATCGGCGGGCAGGATATGAAATGCATCAAAATCAAAAACAGTACGGTAGACAGTGTACAGCTGAATGAAGCCTGCTCCAGCGGCTGCGGTTCCTTTATTGAAACCTTCGCCAAATCATTAAACTACAGTGTCGAAGATTTCGCAAAGGAAGCCCTTTTTGCCAAAAACCCGATCGACCTCGGAACCCGGTGCACGGTATTTATGAATTCCAAGGTAAAGCAGGCGCAGAAAGAAGGGGCAACCGTTTCCGATATCTCCGCCGGGCTTGCCTATTCCGTCATTAAAAACGCTCTGTTTAAGGTTATCAAGCTTTCCGATGCAAAAGAACTCGGTACAAATATCGTAGTACAGGGCGGCACGTTCTACAATGACGCGGTATTAAGAAGCTTTGAAAAAATTACAAAGGTACACGCAACCCGTCCGGACATTGCCGGAATCATGGGTGCATTCGGTGCGGCATTAATCGCAAGGGAACGCCATGACGCGGATTATAAGACGAAAATGCTTACCATCGAACAGATTAACGGGCTTTCCTATACCACAAAGCTTGCACGCTGCCAGGGCTGCACAAACCACTGCCTTTTAACCATCAACAAATTTTCCGGAAACCGGCAGTATATCACCGGAAACCGCTGTGAACGCGGACTCGGTAAGGAAAAAAACAAGGAGAAAATTCCAAATCTGTTTGAATACAAGAACAAACGCCTGTTTGATTATGAGCCTCTTTCACCGCAGGAGGCCACACGCGGTACGGTCGGGATTCCGCGCGTACTAAATATGTATGAAAATTACCCGTTCTGGGCAGTTTTCTTTAAACATCTCGGATTTCGCGTGGTACTTTCCCCGCAGTCCACACGAAAGATTTACGAACTTGGAATTGATTCCATTCCAAGCGAATCCGAATGCTATCCGGCAAAGCTTGCACACGGACATGTGGAATGGCTGATCCACCAGAATGTGGACTTTGTCTTTTATCCGGCAATTCCTTATGAACGGAATGAGTTTCCAGAGGCAAACAACCACTACAACTGCCCGATTGTTACCTCTTATTCTGAAAATATCAAGAATAACGTGGACGAAATCGCAAGCGGACAGGTACGGTTTTTAAACCCATTTATGGCATTTACGAATGAAGATGTGCTGTCTTCGCAGCTCATCAAATGCTTTGGCGAAGAATTTAATATACCGGAATCCGAAATCCGCAACGCCGTTTCCGGGGGCTGGAAAGAACTTGCCATGATGCGGCGTGAAATGGAGGAAAAAGGGGAAGAAGTCCTCCGCTATATGAAAAAGAACAACCGCCGCGGGATCGTGCTTGCCGGACGCCCTTACCATGTGGATCCGGAAATCAACCACGGAATCCCGGAGTTAATCAACTCCTACGGAATCTGTGTGCTGACGGAGGATTCCGTTTCGCACCTTGGCAATACCGAACGTCCATTAATTGTAATGGACCAGTGGATGTACCACAGCCGTCTGTATGCTGCCGCAAACTTTGTCAAAACCAGAAATGACCTGGATATAATCCAGCTTAATTCCTTTGGCTGCGGGCTGGACGCGGTTACAACCGACTGCGTAAATGATATCCTCACTGATTCCGGTAAAATCTACACCTGCTTAAAGATTGACGAAGTAAACAATCTGGGGGCTGCCAGAATCCGGATCCGTTCACTTCTGTCGGCAATCCGTGTCCGGGAGAAAAAAGAGGAAAAAAGAACTGTAAAACCGTCCAGCTACGACCGCGTGGTGTTCACGGAAAAAATGAGAAAAGAATACACCATTATCTGCCCGCAGATGTCGCCAATCCACTTTGACCTTCTGCTTCCGGCATTTTGTGCAGCCGGATATCATATGGTTATTCCGGATATTCCGGCAAGGGAATGTGTGGACGTCGGGTTAAAGTTCGTAAACAATGACGCCTGCTATCCGTCCCTGATCGTCATAGGCCAGATTATGTCCGCAATCATGTCCGGGAAATATGACACGGAAAAGACTGCCGTTTTAATTTCCCAGACCGGCGGCGGCTGCCGTGCCAGCAACTATATCGGCTTTATAAGACGCGCCTTAAAAAGGGCAGGATACCCGCAGATTCCGGTCATTTCCATCAGCATGGCAGGACTGGAAAAAAATCCGGGCTTTAAACTGACACCGGGACTGCTC
>CAYNOE010000001.1:0-41671 GCA_964398745.1 uncultured Lachnobacterium sp. | reverse complement strand
ATGACCCTGAAAAAGGATACGGAATCTTCGTGGAAAACATGCTTGCCGACTAGTGCTTCTGTCCTTAATTTGTGTTGCGGAATAAGTCATGTGATGTTATGATTGATATGACTGAATGGAAGAACAAAGGAGTAAAAACAATTATGAAGATAAAATTCGACCAGGGAGACGAAATGTCGCCCCTTACAAAAAAAGTTATGGGAGCATATAACTTCTGCGGAGACAAAGTCTGTTTGCTTGCCGAAAAAATTGAAACAATACCGGGCAGGGCGCCGGAGTTGATATGCCTGCTTTTGTACGCCGTGCTGGAAATCCTTGTGACAGCTTTCCACGAACCGGGCATGGAGGTGCTGGAAATGTGGCAGACGGCAAAAACATCCACCTTTTTTCAGATGCTCACTGAGGTTCCCAAAAGCCAGTTTAGTCCGCCGCTTTGGAACATTATAATTATGCCTTTTGCAAAAATGGGGCTTTCCCCGGCTGCCGCCGCCATACCCGGACTTGTGATATCCGTGGCCACTGCAGCGCTTATTTACTTTTATGCGCCGTTTAAAAGGATCATACGGCTGCTGCTTCCGTTTTCATACTTTCTGTTTTACCAGTATGGAATCGCATCAGGCGCATACCACCTGACAATGCTTGCGTTTGTGCTGCTTGCAGTCACTTACCGGACGGGAAACAAAAAGACATACAGGTACATATTAAGCCTGATACTGCTTGCCCTTTCCAGCTCCTATGGGCTTTTAATGTCCTTCGGGCTGGGATTTGTCCTGCTTTATGAACAATGCAGGAACAAAGAAACAAAGCCGTCCGTCTGGCTGGCTGTCTATTTTGCTGCGGCGGTTCTTATAACAGTGCAGTGCGTTCCTTTAAAGGCGTTTACATCAGCAAATACCGATGATATTTTAATCAGGATTTTATATATTCTGTTTTCCGCTCTGTCAGACGGATTCCTGACCAATACTTTTTATGCAAATACAGGGCTGGGGGCAGATTCCATTCGTTATTCTTTTCTGGCGGTATCCACAGTTGTTGGAATCGTGGTACTGTCGCTGGTTTTTTATTTCGGAAAGAAAAAGAAAAAAGCGGGTCTGTTTTTTGTCCCGTACCTGTTTTTTGCGGCATTTGCCGTAATTGTCGGGATGGGCAGGGAGCAGAGCGGTATGCTGTTTTTTCTTATGCTGTTCTGGCTGTGGGTTTTTGTGCAGGATGAAACGAATCTTTCAGAAAGTATTAATAATTTGAGGGAACGTGACAAAAAAGCGTTAAAAAGTACGGCTGCCCTTGTGATTGTCCTGTTTTTCGGAATGAACCTTTACTGGAGCGCATCCGCCGGTATAAATGACATTAGAAAAGAATACGGGGTGGGACCTAAGGAGGCCGCATTCATAAAAGAAAACAAACTGGATTCCTGTTCCATATTGTCCGCCCGGTCATATCTGCATACCATCGCACCGTATCTGGACAAAGCGCAGTATGCAGGAAGCGATTCGAAAGAAAGCGGAAGTGTTCTGGAATGGAAACGGCAGGGACAGCCGGATGTCCTTTATATGGATCCAAAACTGAATGACATATGGGGCGAAGCGGAAACCGCAGACTGGAACTACACGCTGGTCTGGCTTGAAGCAGTGGAAACCTGCTGGAAAACGGAGTCGGACTATGCGGTTTCAACCATATATATAAAAAGTGACCTTGCTGGGGAGCGTGGGCTTGAAGAAATTAAAAAGGTTTACCCCGAAATGAAATAAAGGCTACTGTATAGGCTTCCAGACATCGGGATGGGATGGTTTGTCGTGGAAGAGCAGGTCATAATCTATGATTTTAAAATGGCGGATGGCTTCTTTTTGCGTGTCATTATAGGACTGTAAAAAATTTCCGTCGGCATCTGTTACGAACCGGCGTCTGTTTGCTTTAAGGACGCTGCGCTCGTAGCGGAGAATCTGCGTCATTTCCGATTCCGGCAGTCCTGCATACTCAATCATCATCTGCGGCAGGTAGTTGATGCTTTCGCCGGTGAACTCAAACTGCTTTGTATTGAAGTTGCTCCACATCAGTACAGGAACTGAATAAATCCGTTTTAAAATATCTTCATCATTATTCTTTGAGGATATGCCCATTGCCTTTACGCAGGAATTCCAGAAGGCTGGGATATGGTCCCCGTACATAACCAGGACGACCGGCTCATCCTTTTTCTCGAAATAAGCTTTCAGCTGTGCAAAAGCTTTGTTTGCCAGATAAATTCCGTTGATGGAACTGGAAAAATCGTCCATTTCGCTTTTTGTTATGGAAGAAGAATCCCCAGCCGTCACGGATATGGGATAAGGATAATTTTTTACGGTTTTTACCTTGTAATCCAGCTCCCTGGTATGGTTTGCGATGGAAACGGAAAAAATAAATTTCTTTTTTCCCCTGGCATCTGTTTCATATTCCTTAATAATCTGGTTTGCCAGGCTTTCGTCCGAGATAAAACGTGTATAAATATCCGTATAGTCCATGTCTTCATCAAAAATAACATGGTCAAAGCCATATTTTGCATAAATTTTATCCCTGCCGTAAAAGTCCCCGTAATAAGGATGTATGGCTGTTGTGTCATAGTCCAGCGCATTGAAATAATCCACAATGGAAGGAACCTTGCGCTTTATAAGCTCATTGGAAATACCGGCATCTGCCACAAAATACTTGGTATTTAAACCGGTCAGGAACTCGCTTTCCGAGTCAATTGTGCCGCCGCCGTATAAATTGGACGTCAGGCTGCCAGAAGAGCAGGTTTTGGCCAGTTTTTTATAGTCCATCATCGGGTCGGAGGAAAAAGTAACGGTACTGCTGTCGGGAATATTATCCGTATTCCACCAGGATTCGTTCATAATTACGATTACGGAAGGGGCAGCATCCGTACCGGTTTTTTCCGGCGGTATGGTATTCTTCCGGAAAAAATCATAGCTTTTTTCCCACTGCTGGGCCGTAACGGGGGCGTTGCGGTCATTTTTCAGGAAATTATAAAGGATATAGCGGTCATTTCCCTGGTCCATATTGATTCCCACATCTGTGGAGTCAAAGGTCTTTTCTGTGTTTTTTGAAAAATTACCAGAATGGGCACACAGCATGGCAAGACAGGCGCACCCGGCAATGACCCGGGCGGATTTCAGGCGGTTTGTCCTGAAAAAATCCTGCGAAAGCGGCAGGGGGAATTTTTTGCACAGTTTATCAGCAAGGATTCCGGCGGCGCAGATGAATAGTGCTGCGGCAAGAACCAGAAGACGGGAGCGGCTGCCCCTGAAATTTAAAAAATTTAACGCCATGCCCGCGGCTTCGGTCAGCTTTAAGTCGTCCAGATGAAGCAGTTCGCTCCGGAGTTCATATTTAATGCTGCTTGCATAGGTAAGAAGCATCATGGGAAGATAGGTAATGCAGATGCCGGCGGCTGTTTTTTTTGTGAAAAACCAGGCGGCAAATGCAGCGGCATAAATTAAACCTGCTTCCATTTCATACTGGAGGAGGTTGGCACTCTTAAGATAAAATTCGAAGAATCCTTCCCGGGGGTCCAGCAGGTAATAATCCGCCAGATAAGGCAGAAAAATAAGGGAGGATACAAAAAAACCGGCTGCCAGTATGTGTGCATATATGGCAAAGCGCACGGTCTGTCCGCTTTGTTTTGAATTTGTCGTCCCGGCTGCGGAAAATTTTATTTTCTTCATGGTTTATGTCCTGCCTTTCTTACGATGTTTATCCCAAAGCTACTATAGCAGAAACCGTCTGGGTTGTAAAGCGGACACTTTTTTAATGGAAAGCACGACTGGTCGTGCGGTTTTGCGAATGTATGGGTCGGGGTTCTGAATAGTTACAACAGGCAAAATGTACATAAAATGTGAAGAAAAGATGAACAAATCGTAAAAAATGTTCAAAATTTCCTTGCATTCTGAGAGGAAAATGGTATAATTGTTTTAAAGTAAAAAAGGGTAGTACAGCCTAAGTATTGCAGGAGGAAGATATGCCGGTAAGAAAGGAGAAGAAGCGCCTCGGGGACATGCTGATAGACGAGGGGCTGATTACGGAAGAACAACTTGCAAAAGCACTGAAGTCAGCCAAGGAGACAGGCAAGCGGATTGGTGAGACACTGGTGGAAAGCGGAGTCACGACCGATGCTGATATTATGACAGCCTTGTCCAGGCAGCTTGGCATCAGGACGACTTCCCTGGCGGGCGTTCAGATTCCGGATGAAATGCTTCATCTTGCAAACGGCAGTATGTTAAGAAAACACCGCATGGTTCCGCTGGAGTATTACAACGGCAACATGAATGTAGTGCTGATGGCGATGGCGGATCCGATGGATATGGTTGCAATCGATGATTTCCATATTGTTTCGAATCTGGAGGTGGAACCGATTCTGGCACTGCCGACGGAAATTATGGTGACGCTTGACCGATATTTCGGCGACAGTGATACCCTGCAGGCAGCAGAGAAGTACGCGGAAGAAAGAAAAAAGCTCGAAGCCGCAAACAGGGGAGAGGCGGACGATGCGGACTTAAGCAAATCCCCGATTGTCCAGCTTGTGAAGACCATGATTGAGCAGGGCGCAAGACAGCATGCGTCCGATATTCATGTGGAAGCGCTTGAACGCGTGGTGCGTGTCCGCTTCAGGATAGATGGTGCATTGTATGAGAAGTTTACCTATGATATCCATCTGCTTCCGGCGATTATCGCAAGGCTTAAGATTATCGGCGGGATGGATATTTCTGAAAAGCGCAAGCCGCAGGACGGCCGCATCACGATGATTGTAGACCGCGTGGAATACGATATCCGTGCATCCATACTTCCTACCGTATATGGCGAGAAATGCGTTATGCGTCTGGCACAGAAGAAGATGCTTACCAGAAATAAAAGCGAGCTGGGTTTCACACCGTATGAGATGCAGCAGTTTGATAATATATTAAAGAACCCGAACGGGATTATACTGGTAACAGGACCGACCGGAAGCGGTAAATCCACCACGCTCTATACGGCATTGAGTGAACTGAACAAGGAAGATGTGAATATCATTACCGTGGAAGACCCGGTCGAAGCAAATATAGACGGAATCAACCAGGTACAGACGAACGACAAGGCGGGACTCAGTTTTGCATCCGCGCTCCGTTCCATCCTGCGCCAGGATCCGGACATTATCATGATTGGAGAGATAAGGGACGGCGAGACGGCAGGCATTGCGGTGCAGGCGTCCATTACCGGACACCTTGTGGTATCCACACTGCATACGAACAGTTCCGCCGGTACACTGACGCGTCTGATGGATATGGGAATAGAAAGTTACCTGCTTGCGGACTCTGTGGTAGGGGTAATCGCACAGCGCCTTGTAAGAAGGCTCTGTGAAAAATGCAAGGAAGAATACGATGCCACCCCGCAGGAGAAAAAACTTTTAGGGCTTCCGCCTGAGCAGGAACTGAGACTGTTTAAGCCGTGCGGATGCGGATACTGCAACCAGACCGGCTACAAGGGCCGGATTGGCGTTTATGAAATTATGACGATTACACCGAAGGTACGGCAGGCAATCACGAGGGGCGGCAGTACGGAAGATATCAAGAATGCCGCGTTGTCCGAAGGAATGCATACCCTGCGCATGAGTTCCTCTGCAATGGCAATCCGCGGAGTGACCTCTTTCAGCGAAATGCTTAAGGTATCATTCGACAATGACGCGGTAACTGATATATAAACGATTAGAAAAAAGTGGAGGATAGGTTATGGAAGAGCTATTGGGCGGTGATTATCTGACAAGCATGACGGCGGAGGGGATTTTAAGATATTCTTCCGGTCACCATGCGTCTGATATACATCTGGCTCCGAACTGCCCGTTAATGATCAGGATTGACGGAAACATGATAAAAGTAACGGAGTTCCCGCTGAACGCGGAAATGATAGAACGCGTACTTGAGGAAATGATAGACGAGGAACAGTGGAAGATTCTGGAAACTGACGGGGAACTTGACTGTGCGTATTCCTGTCCGGGATATGCGAGGGTCAGGGTAAACGCATTCAAACAGCGCGGAGGCTACAGCCTGGCGCTTCGAATCCTTTCCGTTTCGATTCCGACTCCGCAGCAGCTCGGGCTGCCGAATTCGGTTGTGGATTTGACAAACAGAAGGAGAGGGCTGGTTCTGGTGACCGGGGCGACGGGTTCCGGCAAATCCACGACACTTGCCTCCCTGATACATATAATAGCAACCACCTACCAGAAGAACATTATTACGCTGGAAGACCCGATTGAGTACCTGCATGACCACAGTATGTCGATGGTGACGCAGCGTGAGATCGGGAGCGATTCCGCAAGCTATGCAAGCGCGGTACGTGCGGCGCTCCGCGAGGATCCGGATGTAATTCTCGTGGGGGAGATGCGTGACCTTGAGACGATTTCGACAGCCATTACGGCTGCTGAGACCGGACATCTTGTGTTTTCCACACTGCATACAAACAGTGCGGCGGATGCAGTGGACCGTGTCATCGACGTATTCCCGCCGCACCAGCAGCAGCAGATCCGTATCCAGTTTGCGGGGGTTATTGAAGGAATTATCGCCCAGCAGCTTCTGCCGAGAAAAGACGGCGGACGCTCCGGCGCGTTTGAAGTACTGATTGCCAATCCGGCAATCCGCAACCTGATCCGGGAGGGGAAATCCTTCCAGATTCCGACCATGATCCAGACCGGAAGAAAGGAAGGGATGCAGGCCATGGATGACTGCATATACAACCTTCTGATGTCGAACCATATCGACAGAAAGACGGCGATTGCTTATGCGCAGGACCAGCCGGGAATGGAAACGCGGACAGGAAATTATTATTAGGTCATGAAACAAAAAGGAGTAAAACATGGCTGAATTTGTATACAGAGCCATCGGAACCGACGGCAAGGAAAAAAGGGGAAACATAAAGGCGGAGTCCATGGATGAAGTCTATGATATAATCCGCAGGGACAAAATGACGCCTGTGGAAGTCAAAAAAGCAGGCATTATGGAGCGCGATTTAAATATCGGAATCGGCGGCAAGATTAAGCCGAGGGATTTGAGCGTGTTCTGCCGCCAGATTACAAGTATGCTGCAGGCGGGTGTTACGATTATGGATTCCCTGGGGATGCTCGAAGAGCAGACCGAAAATAAAAAGCTGGCGGCTGCAATCGGCGGCGCCAAGATTGAGATTGGAAAAGGCGAGACGCTGGGAAGCGCCATGGCAAAATTCCCGGATGTATTCCCGGATGTCATGGTGGAAATGGTAAATGCCGGTGAGGCGTCCGGTAAACTGGACATTGCTTTTACAAGAATGTCCGTATATTTTGAAAAAGCCGCCAAGATGCGCGGTATTGTCAAAAAAGCCGCTACATACCCGATTATCGTTGCAATCGTTGCGGTTGCCGTGGTAGTCGTCATGCTGGTCAAGGTAATTCCGAGTTATCAGTCCATGTTTGAAGACATGGGAACTGAACTTCCGAAGATTACGCAGATGGTTGTGGCAATGAGTGATTTTTTGATTGCGCGCTGGTATATACTGATTGCGGTGATTGTAGTAATCGTTGTGGCGATTAAAGCCTATGCGGCGACGCAGGGTGGCCAGGTATTTTTTGCAACAGTTTCAAGAAATATGCCGATTTTTGGCGTCCTTACAATCAAAAGTGCGGCATCCAGTTTCGCCCGCATGATGAGTACGCTGATTTATTCCGGCCTGAATATGACGGATGCGCTTGGCATCACGGCGGGAACCATGACCAATTATCTTTACAAAAAGAAGGTTATGGATGTAAAGGACGAGGTTATGAAGGGCGTGGCAATGTCGGAACCGCTTTTAAGCGATGACATGTTTCCGCCGATGGTCGGCCATATGGCAAAAATTGGAGAGGAAACAGGGCAGCTCGAAGAAATGTTAAACCGCCTGGCGGATTACTATGACGAGGAAGTGGAAATGGCCACCCAGACCGTGGTGGCGGCAATTGAGCCGATGGTAATCCTTGTGCTGGCTGCAGTCGTGGGAACGCTGGTAGCGGCAATTATGTCGCCGATGTTTGCAATGTACCAGAACATGGATAATCTGTAAAATATATAACAGTGTATCCGACCCCCGTTGTAGGGGCGGGGGATGAGATAAATAATTCATGAAAAAAGGAGAAAGAGATATGAAAAAGAATGAAGTTTCAAACAACAAAGGTTTCTCTCTCGTAGAGTTAATCGTTGTTATTGCCATTATGGCAGTGCTCGTTGGTGTTCTTGCACCGTTATTCATCCGTTACGTGGAGAAGTCAAGACAGAGTACGGATTTGAACAACCTGGATTCCGTTATCACTACATTAGAGGCATACTGTGCTGATAAGGAAGATGTTGGTAAGAGTGATCATATTCAACTTACACTTGGCGCGTCACCAACTTGTAGTAATACCACCTTGGAAGCAGCAGTCAAGAAGGAACTGGTGACAGCCGGCGTCATTAAGAGTGAGTCCACGCCTCTTCCGCTTAAAGGAAAAAAATGGGATACTGCTCCAGGATGCAAATATACTCCTTCTACAGGCGGGAAAGAATACCAGGGTAAGTCAAGCTATTATGACTGCGCAGCTGACAATACACAGCCGCCTAAGCCAATTTAAGACCAGGCTTTGCTGATATAAACCTTTTGAATGCCACAACGGTTTTAGATCCGTACCCTACCGGATGAGAGGGACTGTTTTGGCAGAATGCAGTGTATCCGTTGCCGCTTAAGAATTCTTTGTGGAATTACATATGGCGGCCGGATGATACACTGCTTGTTTTATAAGTATATTCACGGGCCGAAAAATAAAGGGTTTTTTGTCCGGTGAATGTACTTTCATATTATTAAGTAAAAAAAGCAGAGTAACAGCAAACGCAGGAGCCGTTTATTTTTAAAAAGTACATAAGGCATAAAAAATAATACTTACTACAGGAAAATGTACCACAAACGATTGCGTTGTGGTACATCTTGTGTTATCATAAAATTAAGAATATTCTGCGGTTTTATGAAACAGAAGAAACCACAGACCAAAATACTGCTGGAAGGAAACAGGAAAGAAGAAAAGACAATGAACCCGGAGTATGAACTATACGAAATAATTCCGGCTGCAGCCGCAGTACTGGCGTTCGGACTTGTAATCGGAAGTTTTTTAAATGTATGCATCCTTCGCATACCAGAAAAAGAATCGGTCGTGACCAGACGGTCGCACTGCATGAACTGCGGATACCAGTTAAGCTGGTATGACATGGTTCCTGTTTTCAGCTATCTTGCGCTTGGCGGGAAGTGCCGCAAATGCAAAGCCAGGATTTCCGCGCAGTATCCTCTGGTCGAGGGCCTGAACGGAATTTTGTGCGTTATTGCTGTTGTTGTAAACGGTATTAATTTTACAAGTGTTTTGTACTGTTTTCTTACATCGGCGTTAATTGTTCTTTCGGTAATTGATTTCCGCACCTGCGAGATTCCTTTCGGAATCAATGTGTTTATTTTTGTACTCGGGCTGGTTCATCTGTTTTCTGACCCCGCAGGATGGCAGAACTATATAGCCGGTTTTCTGGCGATCAGTGTGCCGCTGGAACTGATTGTTCTTGCCAGCAGGGGAAGGGCGCTTGGCGGAGGTGACGTAAAGCTGATGGCGGCGGCCGGACTGCTCCTTGGATGGAAGAATATCCTGCTTGCGCTGGTTATAGGATGTATCCTTGGCTCCATTATCCATGTTGCCAGGATGAAAATTACGCATACCGGGCACATGCTCGCACTCGGACCGTATCTTGCGGCAGGAATTTATATATCCGCCCTCTGGGGGGACGGGCTGGTAAGGCTTTATCTGGATATGCTAAGGCCTTAAGTATACTTTAGAATGATTGATTTCTTAATTAATAGAGACAGGAGAGAAAAAGAAAATGGCGGGAAAAATCGTTAGTATCAAGATCGGTTACAGTATTACGCATGTGGCGGAAGTGGACCATGAGAGTAAAAATCCGAAGATTTACCATGCGTATGCATTTGAAACGCCGGAGGGTGTATTAAATGATGACGGAGTGCATGTAACCGATGAATTTGTTCGCCGGATGAAGCAGGGAATGACAGAAAACGGAATCCAGACAAACCGCATTATGTTTACGATTTCTTCCACCCGTGTGGCAAACCGTGAGGTAACCATCCCACTGGTCAAGGAAAGCAAAATCAGGCCGATTTTAATGGCTAACGCAAAGGACTATTTTCCGGTAGATCTTGCACTCTACCAGATGGTGTACCGTGTAATCGAAACCATAAAATCCGAAAAGCAGATGCGTATTTCCATTTATGCGGTGCCGAATGCGCTGATTAGTTCTTACCAGCTCCTTGCAAAGGCGATGGATATGCAGCTTATAGCACTGGATTATTTTGGAAACAGTATTTATGAAGCGATGATGGCTACCATGTCGCCGGAACTGTCGGCAACCCTTTGTATTGATGACAACAATTCCATGCTGACCGTAATCCAGAACAGCCAGATTGTGCTGCAGCGCAGTATCGGCTATGGTATGGATGAAGCCGTGTTTGCCATGCTGCAGACGCCGCTTGTATCAAGGGATGCCTCTTATATGGACGCCCTTGCCGTCATGCAGATGAATCCGAGTTTTTCGGACCAGCTCAGACCGGACAGGGCGGAGGATGAGTTTTCCACCACAAGCGCCAAGGACAGCATCTCACAGTCCCTTGCAATGCTGATTGGAAATATTTCCCGTGTACTGGATTATTTTTCTTCCAGGCATTCGGATGTGGAACTTCAGGAACTGACGCTTTTGGGACTTGGTGCAAGCTGTAACGGACTGGACATCCTTTTAAGCAATGAGCTTGGGTTAAAGGTTACCCCGGTAAGCAGTTTTGGTTCAGGCGATGCCATGCGGGATCTTTCCGCAAAGAAATTTAATATCGGGGAGTACTATATCAATATCGCCTGCGCAATCAAGCCGCTGAATTTTACGTTTGCAGCAGATGATAAAAAGAAAAAATCATCAGAAAGCGGTGCTTCCGGCGGTTCCATGGCGCTTCCGGTGCTGGCCTGCCTTGGATGCCTGATAGGTGCGGGAGCAATTGTCGGGGTTCTGATGCTTGGCAATATTTCACTTGAGTCGGAAAATAAAAACCTGCAGAGTTCGATTGATGCAAAAAGCAGTGTCATTGATGAATATAACAGTTATCTGACCTCGAAGGTTATTAATGACGGGATTCATATGATTGAGAGCAGTTCCAACGTACCGAATGATGCATTTCTTGAACTGATTGACGAACTGGAATCGAATATGCCTTCCGACCTGCTGGTATCTGCATTAAGTGTCAGCGGGGAAACGGTTAGCATTACGGCGACCTGCGATTCAAAGAATTCGGCTGCGGATATGCTGATCAGGCTGAGGAGATTTAGTACCGTATACAATATAGACAGCAGCGGTATTACAGAGGAAGAAAGCGATTCCGGAAAGAAGAAGGTAAATATAAGCGTTACCCTTACCTATACCGGACTTGAGGATGATGAGGAAGAAACAGAAGAATCTCCGGCAGAAGCGGAAACGGAATCGACAGAATCAACAGAAAGTGCACAGTAAAAGGAGACAGCTATGAAATCAAATGGAGCAGCGAAACTGCTGATTATATTATTCGGGGTTGCGGTTCTTGTCCTGTCATGGACTGTTGCAAAACCAAGGCTGGATGAAACAAAACGGCAGCTTACAGAAGAAAACCACAAGTTAAACGAGCAGCTGCAGAAGCTGACTGAGCTTGAATCAAACCTTACGACTTACCAGACGCAGAAGGAGGCGTTCGAATCAGAAAATGCCGATATTTTAAACCAGTTTCCGGCAGAGCTTCGGACAGAGGATGCTATTCTTTATGGAAAGAAACTGGAAAATACTTCCGATATGAAAATATCTACCGTGGGTGTGGCGCCGGGTAGTCTGGTTTATGCCATGAACGGAGACAATATGGATTCGGCCGGGCTTGCCACCGTTGAATCGTCTTCGGACGAAGAGGATGCGGCGGCCGCAGGCGGGACAGATACCACAGCGGATACCGCGGCGGCTCCCGATGCTTCCGGAACAGGCACTGGTTCGGAGCTTGGAATTATTGAAGAGTCGCAGGTCGTAAAACCGGATTACAATCTTTACGACATGGTTGTCAGCTATGATTTCCAGACCAGCTACGAGGATCTTAAAAAGATTGTAAGCAATGTTCTGGATGACAAGAACAAGAGAAATATCAGTGATATTGCAATTACCTATAATGAAGAGAGCGGTAAGCTGATTGGGAATATGACCATGAATATGTATTTTGTCACTGGTACGGAAAAAGTATATGAGGATCCGGATCCTGGCAAGATGAAGCACGGACTTTCCAATATCTTTGGAAGCTTAAAAAAGGCAGACAGTAATTCAGGAGGAAAGAAAAAGGCGTCAAAGTCCAAAAAAAAGAAAGGGGGCTGATTTGAATGATTGAAAAGAAGGAGAAAAATTCAAATCAGGGTTTTACACTGGTTGAAGTACTGGTCGCAGTCGTAGTTCTGGCGATTGTTGTGATTCCTCTTTTAAACAGCTTTTTTTCTGCGGCCCGCGCAAATGCGAAAGCGAAAAAACTGATGGATGCGACTACGGCGGCACAGAATATTTTCGAAGAGCTTAAGGGGGAAAAGCTGGAGGACTTTATAACCGCCCATACGGAAACCAGCCAGAAGATTATGAAGTCGGACAATGTGACACCCCAGCTTGACGAACAGGGAAAGGAGATGTTCAGGCATATTCTGCCGGATACTTCCCATCCGGAAAATTTCAGGGTGACGGTTGACGAGAGAACATTCCTTGCCCGCGTGACGGTTGATCCGCTTACCTATACGACAAAGGCGGGGGAGACAAAAAAGAAAAGCGATTATAACAGCCAGCTGTTTGCGAAGCTGTCCAAAATGTCGCCGTCTACTAACGGTTTTTATATTCAGGCTGCCAATCTGGATGATCTGGGAGCGGCAGGGCTGGCACCGGATAATATGCCTTCATCAGTCGAAACTACAAAAAACAGTATGACCAGGACGATTACGATTGATATTGACTATAATGCAGCGAACGGACTCTGCGAGGTATTTGCCACAATTACATATTCAGATGCATCGGGAGGAAGTTTTTCCCAGCTGGTAAAGGATCAGTTTTACAGTAACAGTTCTGCGCTTTCAAATAAACTTACGAATATTTTCGTCTGCTTTATGCCAATGTACAGTCCGTCCGGTACAAAGCTTGCACCGAAAGAGAAGATTGTCATTAATAACCCGATGAATTATCCGGTAAATATTTATCTGGTGAAGCAGACGGAACTGGACGATACGGCAAATATGGCTTACAAAAATAATTACAGTGTCGGGCTTGAAGTAAATGAAGGGAACCGTGTCTGGGATAAGCCGGTTACAAGTATTACTACAAACCTCAGGTATACGGAAGGCAATGAGATTGCAAGTGAACTGACGTCAGTTGCCTTAAACGGACCGACAAGCCAGCCGTCTACCAGGACAGAAGCGCTGGATATCGTGGATGATTTAAGCCGTCCACAGGCAGGGCTTCGAATTTACAAGGTGAAGGTTGAAATATTTGAAAAGGATGATGACGCATATGCCAAAGCTCTTACAACAATGGAAGGAACAAAAATTGAATAAGGGGAACCGGGGAAAAAACAAAGGTTCTGCCATGGTACTGGTTGTTGCAACAATTGCCGTGATTGGTGTGCTTGCAGTTACGCTGCTTGCCGTAACCCTTATGACGCTGCGCATGAAGGTGACGCAGATGCGTTCGCAGGAAAACTTCTATGATGCAGAGTCTGCCCTGGATGATATCAATGTTGGTTTACAGAAGCGTGTGTCTGACGCGGCGGGGGCGGCATATACATATACGATGGAGCATTACAGCGGCTCAAGTACGCAGACACGCCAGTCCAATTTCATGACTATGTTTGAAAAAGAGCTGCTTAACACAAATCCTCCCGCACCGGAACGGTCGCTGGTGGATGTCACGAATTCCACAATGTATGCAAAGCTTTATGACAAAGACACCTTGTATGGCATGATTTCCCAGGATGTGCTGAATGCGGGAAACTGTACCCTGGATGTTGTGGGCGGGGCAAATGCCAATGTGCTGAATATTGATTCCACAGCGGGAACTTATACTTTTAAGAATCTCAGGGTGACCTTTATTGATGATAAGGATTACATGACCGTAATCCGGACGGATATTGTGGTAAGTTGTCCGCCGATTGACTTTAACCAGCAGGTGGCGACAGCGCTGGATTTAACTTCGTTTGCACTGGTTGCCAATGAGCAGTCCCAGGTGAACGGGGGAGATATCCAGGTGGCAGGAAGCGCCTATCTTGGGACGGATGATGAAACGGCACAGCGTTACGGTGCAGACTACAAGACAGGTACTGTAACATTTGAGCCGATCGGGGATAATACAAGGCTGATTACCGGCGGAACGCTTTTTGCCAACCAGGGTGCGGATGTAATTATTAAGGGTACATGTGTAACGTGGGCAAAAAACATAGAGGTGGAGCATGCTTCTGTTTCCCTGGGTGTTTCCGGCGTTTCCAGCAACGGGGATCCGCTTGGCCCGGGTACGACCTTTTTAAGCAACGACCTTGTCCTTGGAAACGATTCCACGGTCAGCGCGGAGGGACAGCTGACAGCTTTCGGTACACTGACGAATTCCAAGGGAATTTATTCGGAAACTGTCGTGGATGCGAATCCGGCGGCATATTCGAGTGCAGTACTGATAAACGGAAAAGACGCCACACTGAATATGAGCGCACTGGACAGTTTTATTATTGCAGGAAACGCATATGTGAATGCAGAAAGGAATTCCATTGCACAGAATATTCCAAGGCTGAATGAGAACAAAAACATTCCGATGGGTGAGTCCGTTACCATGAAGGCAAACCAGCGGGCATACATGGTTCCGGCAAGTTTTATTGCCCCGTTCTGTGCGGCAGGCGGTTCCAATCCGATGACGGGCGACCGCTACCTTGAGCTGGAGGGGCAGCTTGCCGATAAGTTTTATAGTGGCGACCGGACAAAAGTAAACTCCATGGATTTCCTGCGTTCGAGTGAAACGGCGGTAGTTGGAGTACCGTCCGAGCTGGCGCAGTACGGGGTGTCCGGAATCCAGAAGGAAGTTTATCCGATGAGCAACAGTACGCAGATGGTTTATTTCTTCATGGTTTTTGCCAGCCAGCAGGATGTGAATGATTTTGCGGAAAGCTATTATGCCAAAGAAAAGAATCTTTCTGTTTTAAAAGGCCGTGTGGCAGCAAACCGCTTCAATACCAATATTGAGTATTCACAGGCCTTTAAGGATAAGGAAGATGAGCCGACGGATTATACGTTTTATTACAATGGCTGCGTGCTTGTGCCGGACAATGCAAACACCAGGGTGCTGGCAGGAAAGCTTAAGTCCATGACGCCGCAGTATAACGTCAGTCTGGAACAGCGCACGGCAAGCTACCAGCAGACTTTTGCGGCGCTGCGGCATACGCTGATGGCAGGCTCGGTCACTTCGGACCAGTTAAGCCGGAGCGTGTATGACAATCTGGTGCTTCCGATGACAAGCGCCGAGCCGGATAAAAATATCCCGTCAGGTTCCAAAAAGATATTTGCAACGTCCGCGGGAGGCGGGGCTGCACCGGGTTCCATGATGTGCGCAGTAGTTGTAAATAACAAGGGAAAGAATACTTATGTGCTTGAAAATCCGTCGTCTGATGCGAATCATGAAGCGACCGAACAGGTTGGTACGGACCAGCTTCCGGTGCATGTTGTGATTGCATCCGGTGATGTGGAAGTGAAATGCAACTTTAACGGAATGATTATTGCGGGCGGTAAGATTATCATTGATAACCAGAACAAATCAATCCGTGCGGACAGCAACCTGACCCAGCAGGCGCTGCGTATTGAGGATGCAAACGGAGTCCGTGCGGTGGATTATCTGGTTGCGGGGGAAAGCTGCCTGACAGGAAATGCGGGAGGGCAGAATGGAACAGAGAACACCCTGGCATTTTCAGAATATGTAACCTATAGTAACTGGAAGAAACAGTAGGCGGTGATGCGTGTGAAAAAGAATGGTGTTTCAAACGGGGGTTATTCATTAGTTGAAATAATAGTTGTCATTGCAATTATGGTCGTTATGGCATCGGGTTCTGTGCTGCTGTTTACTTCTATGTCAGGCTACAAATGCAGGGCGGCGAAGGACCAGATTTGCACGAACCTGAAGGAAACCAAAACGGAAGCGCTTGCGAAACGGACAGAATGGATGGAAATATATAAAGATTCGAAAGGATATAAGATTAAACGTTCCTATAATGCGAATGATACGGATTTGTCTTCCAGAATTCATATTTCCTTTGTTGAAAAAGGATCGGCAAACGAGATTGAGATTGATAATTCCACTTCCCTGATTCTGACTTATGAGAGGGGAACGGGTTCGTTTGAAGGGATTAAGACTTCCACGACGGTGGATGCACAGGGAAAGCTGCCGGATAAGATGAACGGGTCGTCTATTGTTTACTGTGAAAAGATTCATGTACAGAATCCGGCGCGCAACAAAGGCTACACCATTACCCTGAACCAGGAAACCGGTAAGTTTGTCTGTCAGGAAGATTAGAAAGTGTAAAGAGGGTATGCGGTATGAGAAAGAAAAAAAAACGGAGGAATAACAGGGGATACACACTGGTGGAACTTCTGATTGCAATTGCAATTCTGTCAATTGTTGTGGGAGCCGTCATTGGATTTTTTATGTATACCATGAGGTTTTACCACAGGGGAAGTGCGGAGTCCGACCTGCAGAATGAGGCACAGCTTACGATGAGCCAGCTGGAGACGCTTGTTGTAAATGCAAGCCAGGGCGTCGGGCTGGATCCGTCCCTGCCGTCTTCGCAGACAACCGGCAGTGAAATGTTTGTTTATAACCGTCTTGTCAGTAATTCCGGCAGTGTAAGCTACCAGGTGACGCATATTTACACGGATAATAAAAAGCTGAAATACTGTTATATGGACTATAGTATTGATCCGTTAAGCGGAGCCTATGCGCTTTCTTCCGACAAGGTGAATCCGCAGACGCTTTCCGATTATGTGGAGAATTTCTCCGTGGATGTATCCAACCTGCTGTCCTCTAACCGCATATGTTTCAGCATTGATTTTAGGGCAGGGGGCAACCGGACATATAAAACGAGCAATACAGTTCTTTTAAGGAACAAGGTGCTGGAGCTGACCAGCGGAAATGTCGGTGATTATTTTAAGGATTCCATTTTGGAGGATGAAAAAAACAAAATTAAAAAACTTGAGCTTTCTCCGGATGAGTTTGCGATGTGGGCGGGGACGAGCGCTGCGAATCCATTTACCCCTACATACAAAAAAGAGGATAATTCTGTAACAGATAAGGGTACTGCGGTCTGGACTTTCGATCCGCAGCCGCAGGGGAAAGCGGATATCAACCGTTCGACCGGTACAATTAACCTGGGAGTAGATGTAAGGGGCGATGTGACGGTCAGGGCTACGGAACAGGGAAGCATTAACCGCGGCGGACTGGATAACAGCAAGTATGTTTCCGATACGGCGGTTATCCATGTTAAGTCTGCGGAAGCCGTTGCATCACTGACCAAACCGGCACAGAAGCCCGATAAACTCTCCGTAGCAACTGCGGTTTTTACTATTTACGGGCAGAATCTGACACCGGAGGATTTACATGCCATTACTCCGACTGTAATGGCAGAGAGCAGTACCTTAAGTGTTTCCATTACGCCGGATGAGGCTGGTTCTGATTTTGTTTCGGATGTAAATAAGCTCTGTTATACCGTAAATGTGACAAGACCGGGCAATTACATTGGAAAGACATATAAACTCAGGATTCATGCAATGGTTCCGGGCAATGTGGAATGTAAATCCGGTGAGGTCACATGGAATTTCCTTGCGTCACCGGGAGACGAGGATAAGACAGTATCAGAGGTAAGGCTGGTTGATTCCTCCGGCGCGGTGAACTGTTCAGGCGGCAGCGTTTCTGTCGCGGCAAACCGTGGGGACAGTTATACCCTTATCATGCAGGTGAAATACAAGGATAAAAACGGGGTGGAAACAGACTTTATGCCGCTTCCGGCGGATTCCTGGGGAATTACGCAGTCAGGAGGGAACAGTTCGGACAGTTCCATCGTGGCAGGCGCATCTGACTATACGGTTTATATGGGCAGCCAGGATTACAAGAAAGATTACAGCATAGACTTTACCACGAGATACAGCACCGGAAACGGAGGGGAAGCAAACGGGCCTTCCATACATTTTACATTTTCCCGTGTTAAATTTGCGGTTCAGAATGTGCTTGGGGACCAGAATATCTTTCCGGTTACTTCAGGACAGACGACCTATATCCAGTTCGAGGTTCAGGGGCTTAAGAATGCAAATGTATATGTAAAAAGCGGCAGTGGTTCGGGACTCAGCATAACGTCAAACGGCACGATGGCTTCTGTTACTGCCACAAAGAATGCGATGATGGATACGGAATATACTTTCGGGCTTAAGGACAGTAAGGGACATGTGCTCGATGGCGTGACCTGCAGCCTGACCATCTGGCCTGACCAGGCAAATACAGCGTCTTACAACGGCGGGCAGACAGATGATGCGGTTTATATACCATCATTCACGGATATCAGCAATATTGACCCGTCGAAGACGGCTCCGGAAACCGGAAAATCGACGACCCTCTTTATGCCGGACGGGGAAAAGATAACCTATATCAACTCAAGCAAAAACGGTGTAGACGGTTCAACACACAAATACTGGGCAGAGTACAAAGGAAAGACCTATTACTATATTCAGACTGCAAAGCAATGGCGTCTGAATGAAAAATAATACGGAGCATAAAGGAGGTGCAGGGAATGAAATTAAAGACAAAGTCAAAAAGAATCATTGCAGTTGTCTTAAGTATCTGTGTGCTGTTCGGAATACTGGTGCCAGGTGGCGGCATCCGTGCGCTTGCCACGGCACTGAACCAGAAATTCAAAGGGGATGAGGTAACATCCACAACCGTTTTTAAGACGAATGCGAAGGCAAGGCTGGGTACAGCGGACAATCCGCTTGTGATACTGGAAATCGTTCCGAGTGAGGACCAGGCACTGTGGGGATATTATATTCCGGACTGTGAACCGGTTGACATGAAAAAAGCCCAGATGCTTTACAGCCGGTTTAATATCAAAAAGCCCCTTGTGGATCAGAATCCAATCTTTTCTGCGGATGAGACCGAAGAGTTTGGCTTTTATGACCAGATTCCGGCAGGGGATTTCGTGCTGGATGGTCCGTCCCAGGATCTTGCCAACAAGGGAAACTGGATTTCACTCAAGGATATTTACAGCGACAGTGATAACCGCGGGTTTAAGCTGGAGCATGCAGCGGCAGACCAGGATTTTGGCCAGTGGCAGATTAAGACGAATAAAGATAAGGATGGAAATGCCTACCACAGCGAGCAGGGGATTTACAAGCTCTCAGACAGCGGGCAGGGATATTTCCGCCTTGAGGATGACGGGACTTATGTTTATGACCCGCAGGGCGCATACATCTGGGTTCCGAAAAATAAAATAAGCAGCGAGGACAGCGACGAGCCGCTGGTAATCCGTACGGACGAATATGTATTCCGCAGGAAATACCTTAAAATGACCAATAACGATCATATTATTTCCAGAATGTATAATGCGAAGTCCAAAAGCTTTACGACCAAAGTGGTTACCATGACGCCGCAGCAGCTTCAGAACACAGTGGAAAACGGCAAATGCCCGTTAATTGAGGAAGCGGATTTGATTTCTGTCCACAACCTGCAGGAATATGCAGATCTTGTACGGATTTATAATTACATGAACCATCCGGAAGACCCGGACTACGACAAAAAGGGCGCAACCTTTTTTAATACCGGATCAAACGACCTGACCTATGACGTTACGATGGCGCTGTTAAGGCGTATGGCATCTGACAGACCAGCGTCTCTTGTACTGCAGAAGCCGTTAATCTGGAATCCGCAGGTAGAAAACGGCATTACGGCTGAGCAGTCGAATTTCCATAAGCTGGTGATTATGCTGATTCAGTACCAGCCGAAGAAGTTTATGAGTATCTTCGGAAATTATCTGACGAAAGAAAACATCGGCGGTTATGACAAGGTGGTTTACCGGCCGGATTATGAGTCCGGCTCCATTACGAGTTTTACAAATACTACCTTTGCGGTTTCCCCAACCGACAAGAACAAGAATATGTATGACCAGATGCGTCTGTTAAACGTCAACAGCGGTGGAATGGATCTTGTGGATCACATTATGACGACACAGGGCGACCCGATTGTATCCGAGCTGTTAAACGATAACAAAAATATTGGTTATACAACCTATGACCCGAACAATAAATACGGGGACTGGTCAAACAACACGACTTCCGAAGGTTATGAATATTTTGACAAGGAGCCGGGCGACCATATGTCGATTCTGGACGGGGTGGAATTTATCCTGCAGCCACAGCAGTATACGCCGAAGCTCAGGATTCTGGAGATTCAGCCGTGCGACAAGTTTATCTATAAAGAGGATCCAGACTGGAAAGAATATTACCAGAAGATTCTGCCATGGTATCATCCAGCCACGGACAATGAAAACGGCTGGCTGGAGGATAAGAATTTACTGGAAGTAACGACCATGCCGACGTGGGAGTTTAACGGAAGTGTCGGACGCTATGATTATAACGTTAAGGACGAAGAAGGAAACAATGAGCTCCTTACTGTGGACAGTTCGGATGACCTTCTGTCAAAATATGATATCATTATTTTCGGCTCCAAGCAGGATGCGTCCAACGGACAGTATGGTTATAATGAATTCGCAAACGGACATCCGGGTACGAAGACAAATCTGGGGCATCTGCTTTATACCGCGATTGGCGGTACGGTTTATAACGGAAACATAAATGTCATCAACGGGCAGGCGGATGAAGTGATGGATCTCCGGTATGCCGGAAATGACATTACTTTAAAGAAGATGCTTGAACTGGAGGACTTTGTAAGGGCAGGAAAGCCAGTCATCGTGGATACGCCGCTTTACAAGGACGGAAAAGCAGGGGACGTGGATACCACAAAGGTGGATAAGAGTTCCAAACTTTATGATTTTCTGACATGGAAGGACAATGGAAAGATTAAGACGGAGGATGATGACGGAAACCTTGTTGAGGTGGACCGTAATGCACACGAGAATATCTTTTCCCATGGCAAGATTAACAACTCCAGGATGAAGAAGCTGATTAACGGAAATCTTTGCCGCCTGACATTTATGGATGATGAAGATGCATATCCGGTAGAATATGACTATACATTCGAAAATAAAAACAGTGCCAAGGGCGTTATCAGGGATGAAATTTACCAGGGGAAGAATGCAGACGGGCAGGCAGTGCTTGTTTACCATTTCTATATAGAAGGGACTTCCCTGGCGGGTTACAGGGCATACTTAAATGTGGATACGGACGGTGACGGTGTTTATTCTGGTTCCCTGAAGGAAATTTCCGAGGTGGAAAACATGAATACCGCGATGGGTTCTGAAAAGTTTCTGTATGATTCCTCGGAAGAACCGATGGCAATGCGGCTTTATGCAACGAAGTCCGACATGAGGAATGACAGACAGCTCGGAACCTCGGATACATTTGTACTCCAGCCATACACGCCGTATTACGGGGTGGTAAATATCCCGAAGGAGCGGCAGGGAATTATTCCGTGGAAGCTGGAAGTGCAGGAGCTGAATAATCCGTATCTGCGTTCAAGCGCAGTGGATTATACCGCAGTGAAAAACAGTGAACGTGATACGATTAATGTCCTCCAGATGAACCTGATGGGAGACATGAAGAAAGACGGTCCGGTGGAAAAGAGTCTCTGGGGTGACGGCAGATGCTTCTCTGCTTTCACAAAAGAGTCCATTGTGGTTAAGAATAATGAATCCTATGCACAATTTAATGCCAGACGAATTGAGAATGGCGGAATTCCTGCAACAGACAGCAGGCTCTGGAACCAGCTGACCAGCGCCCAGAGGATAACACCGGAGAAGTTCAGGACCTATCTGGATCCGGTGCAGGAGTTTGACGTAAATATCCAGTATATGTTCAACAAAGACTGGTATAAGCTGTTTGGTACGCCGAACAAGGGAGAGAATGGTTATGACAAGACGGCTACCGAGACTGCACTGTCAAACTGGAAGGATTTCCTGTCCAACTATGACATGGTGGTATTCGGGTTTATTGACCAGAACTGCTTTACCGCAAATGAGGTATATGTAGAAGGAATCAAGGATTTTGTGGAGCAGGGGAAAGGTTTGATTTTAAGCCATGATACGGTTACGGACAGCCACATGCTGGAATATACCGGCGGTGACCAGGGCGATATCCGTGCTTCCTTCGGAAAATATAATACCTGGCTGCGTACCACGGCAGGACAGCGCCGGGCATATTATAACAAAAAGGCAAACGGAACCTATGAAAAGAGTTACAGCCATATTCTGGCAAACGGAACGGATGTATCCTTTGTCAGTGAGAAGAACCTTGGTATTGCTGACCGTAAGAAATATTACAGGACGCTGTCAAAGGAAATAGACGGGAACTCCATTGAGCCGGAATTTTATGGCACGACAGTCAATGAGTTTATGGATAATGACGCATTCCTGTATGTCCGCACAAATATCCGGCACAAGGACTGGCAGGCGCCGATTGCACCGGGACAGAATAATTCCTATGTTAAGGACCGTGTAATCAAGGGAGGAAAGATCTGGGATAAAAACTGGCAGCATTACCTGTATTACAATACCACGATGGTGGAACTGACAAACAACGGTCAGATTACCACTTATCCGTATAAGCTTGATCCGGTGATTGAGGTACTGCAGACGCATATGCAGAACTTCCAGCTTGACCTTGAGTACCAGCAGGGCGGGGATGTAAACGTATGGTTTTCCTTGTCAGATTCTTACGACAAGGAAGTACAGGATTTCTACGGGGGAAATGTTCCTTCCACGACGACAAGGGACAACAACATGTTCTCTGCAAAGGACCAGGATGCAAGAAGCCAGTTCTATATTTACAACAAGGGGAACATCACCTATACCGGTTCCGGACACGGAATTGACAGGGGCATGGGACAGACCAGTTCTGTTATGACAGATGATGAGGTAAAGCTTTTCGTGAATACGATGATTGCAGCTTACCGTCCGCCTGATTCCAAGCCTTATGTGAAGGTGGATAATGCAGACTCTGTTTCCTCGGACAATGAATACCAGATTTGCGTGGATTATGATGAGAGCAATGCACAATCTGCGGTAGACGGAAGACTGGAAAATATAAACGGCGAGGAAATGGTACGCGTGGAAATTTCTGTCCATGACATTAAGTCCGCAATGGCTTCCAACATCAAGGGCAAGAAATACTTCCTTGATGTAAAGTCCGCAGATACGGGTGTTCCATGCAGCTATCCTCTGTATGATGAGGCTGGCAAGGAAGGAACCCGGCTTATCAGGAATGATTCAGGAAAGGCAAAAGACTGGTACAATGTGGATGCCAGTATAGATGGTGTAAAATACGTCTTCTATGTTCCGTACAAGGATGTGGTGGACAATAATACCGTCAGCGTAAATTTTGAAGTTTATGCAACATATGTAAAAGGCGGAAAAGAAATTAAGACGAGCGTACAGAGGACAAAAGCTACTATCATGCTTTATCATCTTTATACACTCAGTTAAGACGAAGGGGGCTGTCGTACTAAGCAATTAGTACGCATATCCTTTTTATGTACAAAATACTATAGGAACAAATTATAGTCACCTCATGATATGGTGGTTGGATAATAGAATGCACATAGGTGTTGACGTTTCCCCCTGTATAATGTTATAATACTTAATAGTTATGAACATATGGGTGTTTATAATTTGTGGAAGATGTGGATGAAAAATGGGAGACAGGAATTATGGATAAAGGACAGCTGCTTATAGTGGATGATGAAGAAATAAACCGGATGATACTTCATGTCATGTTTGAGGAAGCTGCACCGGACGGGGATGGTTATGAGGTTCTGGAGGCAGAAGACGGGGAGCAGGCAATTCAGCTGATTGAAAAATGCAATAATCTGGTTCTGATTCTTCTGGATGTAATCATGCCAAAGATGGACGGATTCAGTGTTCTGGATTATATGGATGAGCATGCCCTTCTGGAAAAGATTCCGGTTATTATCATTACAGGAGCATCTCCGGATGAAACGGAAGAAAAAGCGTACTCTTACAGCATTGCCGATGTTATGTATAAGCCATTTGTGCCAGGCATAATCAAAAAACGTGCACAGAATGTAATTGAGCTTTACCAGCACAGGCGCGATATGCGTTTAAGGATTAAAGAACAGAAGGTCATCATTAAGGAACAGGAACAAAAAATCATGGAAGCAAATGAATTCATGATTGATGCCTTAAGTACTGTTATCGAGTTTCGGAGCGTGGAAACGGGTGACCATGTCAAAAGAATCAAGTATTTTACCCGTATACTCGCAAAATACCTTGCCAAATATTATCCGGAATATGGTCTGGATGATGAAATGGTTGACCAGATTGCGAGGGCTTCCGCGCTGCATGATATTGGAAAAATCGGGATTCCGGATTCCGTGCTGATGAAACCAGGACGGCTGACGGAGGATGAATATGAGATTATAAAAACACACACAACAATCGGATGCGAGATTCTTGAGACATTCCATAATTCCTATCAGGAGGAATTTTACCAGTACTGTTATGATATCTGCCGCCACCATCATGAAAGGTGGGACGGAAACGGATACCCGGATCATCTTGCAGGGGATGATATTCCGGTCAGTGCGCAGATAGTTTCCATTGCTGATGTTTATGACGCACTGGTCAGTGAGAGGGTTTATAAATCCGCATACAGCACCGATGAGGCGTACCGTATGATTCTTGCGGGGGAATGCGGTCAGTTTTCACCTAAAATTCTGGAATGTTTTGAACTTGCCAAAGAGGACTTCTTTAATATTGTGGAAGTCATCAAAATGTTTCGTTTTACATAATGAACGCCCTGTTAAGATGTAATACCCTGTTTTGGGGATACAGGAGGTACTGTGATGTCCGGACTGCTGGATATGGATTTTGTGATAGACAAATTAATAGAGCTTTTGCTGGTGTTTGATGAGGATGGCAATATCATTTTTGCAAACAGGACTGCATCAGAAAAACTGGAATACGCCCGTGATGAACTGACAGACTGCAATATGCGGGAACTGTTTATACAGGAGTTTTCCGACTGCAGGGAGAGCGGTACATTTGATGCGGCAAGGCTTACCACCGGAAAAGAACTTACTATTTACCGGAAAAACAAATCTTGTTTTCCGACAAAGATTTCCGTGTATCCGGCAGCAGGGGAAGGGACGTACTTTCTTCTTGCAGAGGATATTTCTGTCCCGAAGGAACTGAATTTACAGCTCCATAGTGCAAGGGAGGAAGAAAAGGAAAATATCAAAAGACAGAATGAATTTACGGCAAATGTCACGCATGAGCTGCGAACCCCGGTAAACGGCATCCGCGGGCATGTAATGTCAATGCTGGATGGCGTGCAGGATGAAGAGCAGAAGAAAACGCTGGATATTATCCTGTACTGCTGCAATAACATGTCAGAAATTATCAATAATATACTGGATTTTTCCAAAATGGAAGCCGGTAAATTTACAATAGAAGAAAAAGAATTTGATTTTTACAAAATGATGGAGCGTGTGATTGCGACACACAGCAATGAAATCAACAAAAAAGGCCTGCGCCTGAAAGTGGATGTCAATAATAAGATTCCGAATATGCTCATCGGGGATGAGCTTCGCCTGGTTCAGATTTTGAACAACCTTTTGTCCAATGCCGTGAAATTTACCATGGTGGGATATGTCAGCATTATGGCGGATGTGACAATGCAGATAAATGATGAGGTGGAACTGTTCTTCATCGTAAAAGATACCGGAATCGGAATCTCTGCGCAGGAGCAGGATAAGCTGTTCCAGAGTTTCAGCCAGGTGGATGCTTCTATCACCAGACGCTTTGGTGGGACGGGGCTTGGGCTTGCCGTCACAAAACAGCTTGTAGAGCTGATGCATGGCAATATTTATGTTGAGAGTGAGAAGGGAAAAGGCAGTTCTTTTTCTTTTTCCATAAAAATGAAATCCGTGGACTCCGGGCAGGAAGAGGACAGCCGCAGCAGCGTCTATGCCGCATGGGCGGAATATACAGACCATGACGGTGAGGATGAAACAGAGGATTTTTTACAGTTTGGCACAGAAGCCAACCGCAGGGAGCTGGGAAAACGCCTGGACAAACTGGTGTTATCCATCGAGCTTGGTGCATGGGATAAGGCGGAGGTATTAGCCTCTACCGTCAAGGCTCTGGTGGAGCAGGGCGGCAGTGACCTCAAAAAGCAGGTGCTCCGCATGGAAATGGCAATTCGTAAAGGCAATTACGAAAAGAGTATGGAAATGTACCAGAAAGTAATGGATTTTCTTTCTGATCAGATGGAATTTTGAAAGGGGGCAGGACAATATGGAAACGGAATATACAACAAAAAGTCCTCCCAGAATCCTGATTGTGGACGACGTGGATGTAAACGTTGAAATTCTGGATAATATAGTATCGCAGGAAGGATATGAAACCCTTTGTGCGCTTAAGGTAAAGGATGCCATAGAACTAATCCGGCAGACCAGACCGTCCCTGATCCTGTCTGACATTTCGATGCCGGAGATTGACGGATACGAATTTTGCCGGATGTTAAAGAACCATCCGAAAACAAGGGATATTCCTGTTATATTTGTTACTGCGCTAAGCAATGAGGAAGAAAAGAAAAAAGCGTTCATGGCAGGTGCCGTGGATTATATTCCAAAGCCCGTGGATGCGGTTGAGGTTGTGATGCGCGTAAATAACCATCTGGCAGCCTACAGGATGAAACAGCAGATGGAGGACTATAACCGCCTGATGCATAAGATGGTGGAAGAGCAGAAAAGTCATCTCGAAAAGGGACAGCGGAACATGCTTTTGTCCCTGATCCGTATCATGGAACGCAGGCATCCGTATATGAAATACCACCTGAAAAATGTAGGGCATAACAGCCGGATTTTAGCGCAGGGACTTCAGTTTCTCCCTGAATATGAAAATGAGATTACGGATGAATTTGTGGAATGCATGGATATGGCGGCAAAGCTGCATAACATCGGCAGCATTGTTGTACCGGAACGTATGCATCCGTGGGAAGACGGGATGGACGAGGTGAGTCCTGAATATGTGCAGATGTGTACTGAGGAAGGCGGAAAGATTATTGCGGATATCAATGGCGAAAATGATGACAGCCTGCTGATAGGCATGGCATCCAGAATTGCCAGGTACCATCACTGCCACTGGGACGGGGGCGGCAATCCGCCTTTAAAGGGAAAGGAGATACCGCTTGAAGCAAGGATTACCCTGCTTGCAAACAATTATGATACGCTGACAGCCGGCAGAAACGGCATGGGCGGTTATTCGGCCGAAGAGGCAAAAGAGATCATTAATGAGAAAAGCGGCCTCATCTTTGATCCGGATATTGTAAAAGTATTTAATAAAATCCAGAGACAGATGACCTGCAGCGGCCGCGGGGAGGAAGAAATTGCTGACAGACAGTGAGTTTCAGAGAATCGTTTCTTATGTCAGAAGAAATTACGGAATTGATCTGAGTCAGAAAAGAGTGCTGATTGCCGGAAGAATGAAAAACTATCTGCTGAGAAACGGTTATGCAAATTATGATGAATACATGACAAAGGTTGAAAATGACCCGACCGGAACAGAAGCCAAAAACCTGGTTAATGTACTGACTACCAATCACACTTATTTTATGAGAGAAAGTGAGCATTTTGAATTTCTGCAAAAGATTGTGCTTCCGCAGCTTAAAGTAAAGGAAGCCGCAAAACGGGATTTAAGAATCTGGTCGGCCGCATCCTCCACAGGGGAAGAGCCGTATACGCTTGCCATGATTTTAATGGATTTTTTCGGACTTGAACACAGCAAATGGGATACAACGGTGCTTGCCACTGATATTTCAACAAAAGTACTTGCACATGCCTCCCGCGGCGTATACTTAAAGGAGCAGGTGGAACCCCTGCCGCCCCGCTGGAGAAAACACTATTTTAAGAGCATCAGCGCGGACGAATACCAGGTGACTGATGAATTGAAAAAAGAGGTTTTATTCCGTCAGTTCAACCTGATGAATCCGTTCCCGTTCCGTGGGAAATTTCATGTGGTATTTATGCGTAATGTCATGATTTATTTTGAGGAGGATACCAAATACGAGCTTCTGCAGAAGGTTTATGATTTTATGCAGCCGGGGGGGTATCTGTTTATCGGAACCACCGAAGGCCTGAACCGGAGTCGGACATCGTTTGAGTATGTCCAGCCGTCAGTTTATAGAAAACAGGTAAGATAGGGAGATAGGATAGAAATGAGAAAGATAAAAGTACTTGTAGTGGATGATTCCATATTATTCCGTAATCTGCTGGTACAAAGCCTGGAACAGGATCCGAATATTGAAGTGGTGGCACAGGCGGCAGACCCGTATGAGGCAAGGGACGCCATCATAAAATACAAACCGGATGTTATGACACTGGATGTTGAGATGCCAAGGATGAACGGAATCCAGTTTTTAAGAAAACTGATGCCGCAGTATCCGCTTCCGGTTGTTGTAATCAGCGCACTGAATGAATCCGTGTTTGATGCGCTTGAAGCTGGAGCCGTGGATTTTGTAAATAAACCAACCAATATGGACAGAGCGCAGCTCGGCCAGTTCTTAAAACAGGAATTTGTAACCAAGGTGAAGATTGCTTCCACAGCCAAGCTGGGGCAGCTTAAAAAAATAGATGCCAGTCCGGTAAGCACCCAAATCGGCAATTATAAGGGAACTTTGATTGCCATTGGAGCATCAACCGGCGGAACAGAAGCGATTTTTGAAGTGGTAAAACAGTTCCGGCGTGATATTCCGGGCGTTGTCATTGTACAGCATATGCCGCCTGGATTTACCAAAATGTATGCGGACCGGCTGAACAACCAGTGTACGGTATCGGTTAAGGAAGCAAAAACAGGTGACAGGGTTCTGCCGGGGCTGGTTCTGATTGCGCCGGGAGACAGGCAGATGCGTGTGGTTAAGGTGGGAGACTACTACCAGGTGGAATGCCAGGGAACAGAACGGGTAAGCGGGCACTGTCCCTCCGTGGATGTGTTGTTTGAATCGGTTGCAAAGACGGCAAAGGACAAGGCGATTGGTGTGATCTTAACCGGAATGGGCGCAGACGGTTCCAGGGGGCTTTTGCAGATGCGCAGGGCCGGGGCACAGACAATCGGTCAGAATGAAGCGACCTGCGTGGTCTACGGAATGCCAAAGGTTGCTTATGATATCGGCGCAGTCCAGTATCAGACGGGAATAACAGCGGTTACAAGTAAAATATACAGTCTGTTAAATAATGCATAAGCAGGGAAAGGAGAGTAATTATGAAAATATTAATGGCAGAAGATGATTTCGCCAGCCGTAAGTTTATGGACAACTATCTGTCGCAGTATGGGGAATGTGATGTGACTGTTGACGGGGAAGAAGCGGTGGATGCGTTTATGATGGCGCTGGAAGACGATGAGCCGTATGATCTGATCTGTCTGGATGTTATGATGCCAGTGATGGACGGTTACCAGGTATTAAAGGCAATCCGTGACATTGAAACACAGAGGGGGATTTCAAAGAAAAAGCGTGTCAAGGTTATTATGACATCCGCGCTGAATGAGGAGCGGAATGTAAAGACGGCATTTGAACTGGGCTGTGAAGCATATTCCGGTAAACCAATTGATGTGGAAAAATTTGATAAATTATTAAAAAAGCTGGAATTAATTCCATAAACATGATGCATAATCAAAAATGCATAGAGCAGGGAAGTATTACCAGAAAGAAAAATACGAAGGATTGGAGGAAGTATGGCAGAGGAATTAAACAATGATGGAATGCTTGATATGTTCTTATACGAAAGCGGCCAGCTTTTGGAAAAGCTTGAAGGCATCATCTTAGAAAAACAGGATGCAGATTGTTTTGATGAATCCGACATTAATGAAATTTTCCGGATTATGCATACGATTAAAGGTTCATCCGGAATCATGATGTTTGAAAATATCACGAAAGTTACCCACAGGCTTGAAGATGTCTTCTTCTACCTGCGGGAATCCCAGCCGGACAATGTACCCCATCTGGAACTGGTGGATAAGGTTCTTGATGTATCCGATTTCGTTAATGGCGAGATGGAAAAGATTAAGGCGGGAGAGAAGACAGATGGTGATGAAGGACCACTTTTGGAAGAGCTGGATGAGTTTCTGGCGAAGCTGAAAGGCGATATACAGGATCAGGGAATTCCGCTTCCCAAACAGAAAAAAAGTGAGGAACCGAGTCAGTTCTATATCGCGCCGGTGGCGGGGGAAAACAGCCGTTTCTTCCAGATTGTCATTCACTACCGGAATGATACGGTGATGAGCAATCTTCGTGCATATGCCGCAACCTTTGCCTTAAAAGAAGTGGCGGAGGATATGCTGTATACGCCGGAAGACATTATGACCAGCGAGGCGAGCGCAGATGTGATTCTTGCAGAAGGATTTTACATAATCCTGCAGACAAAGAGTACGGCGGAAGAGGTTCATGAGCTGGTGGACAGCACGGAAGCTGAAAATATTGAGATTACGGAGCTATCATCAGAGGAATACGGACAGAAGCTTGTGGAACACGGCAGGGTGGACGCGCAGGCTGCTGCACCAAAACAGGAAAGCGGACCGGAGGCGATAGAGGAGAAAAAACCAAAAGAGCCGATTGTTCCGGGTGATTATGTCGTTAAGTCAAAAGAAACCGGAAAAGGAAAGACACTGGCAAAGAACCAGCCGAAGAAGCAGAGTATTATCAGTGTAAATGTGGAAAAGATGGATGCGCTGATGGATTTGATTGGGGAAATTGTCATTGCGGAAGCCGTTGTTTTGCAGAATCCGGATCTTAAGGTTCCGGGACTGGAACTGCCGAATTTCCAGAAAGCCGGGGCACAGCTTTCCAAGATTACGACCGAGCTGCAGGAAATTATCATGTCCCTGCGAATGATGCCGCTTACAAACGCATTTCAGAAGATGAAGAGAATCGTGTTTGACGTATCCAGAAAGCTTGGCAAAGACATTGAGGTTCAGGTAGTCGGGGAAAACACTGAGGTTGACAAGAATATCATTGAGCACATTACAGACCCCCTGATGCATCTTGTACGAAATTCCGTGGATCACGGAATTGAGGAAAATGCGGAAGAGAGAACCAGCCGCGGCAAACCGGCAAAAGGCAGGATTACCCTGGAAGCCAAAAACGAAGGCGGCAAGGTTTACATCAGTGTCAAGGATGACGGCAAAGGCTTAAGCAAGGAAAAGCTTTACAATAAGGCGTATTCGGTCGGACTGATTGGTGACAGGCCAATGTCAGATTTTACGGATAAGGAAATTTTTAACTTTATCACCCTGCCGGGATTTTCCACGAAGGAACAGGTAACAGAGTATTCCGGGCGCGGTGTCGGCATGGACGTTGTGGTAAAGAATATCCAGGGCATAGGCGGAAGACTTGATATTGAAAGTACCGAGGGCGCAGGTTCGGAAATGACGTTAATTATTCCCCTGACGCTTGCAATTATTAACGGAATCGTGGTTCAGATTGGTGTATCCTTCTTTGTACTTGAAACGGCGTCTGTCAAGACCTTTATGAGGATTACGAACGATGCCATCATCACAGAGCCGGACGGGGATGAATACATTGTTTTAAAAGATGAATGTTATCCGTTTGTCCGTCTGAATGAAAAATATAACCTAAAGGGTGCCGGAACCAATGTTGAGGAAGGGATTATTGTGGTTCTTGAACACGAGGACAAACAGGTCTGTATCCTGATTGACAAACTGGTGCAGGAACAGGAAATTGTTGTCAAGCCAATTCCGGCTTATATAAAGCGGGTAAAAGGCATATCCGGCTGTACACAGCTTGGGGATGGCAGCATTGCCCTGATACTGGATATCGCCAGTCTGGTAGAAAACAAGGAAAGGAGGATATAGATGGCTGAGGAAATTATGGAAGCAGAACTGGATGATGAAGTGAAAGAAGATGCCCAGAAAGGGCAGTTCATGACCTTCCAGACGGGAAAAGAGTTCTTCGGGATTGGAATCAGCTATATCCATGAAATCATCATGATGCAGCCCATTACCCCGGTTCCGGAAGTGGAAGATTATATCATGGGACTGATTAATTTGCGGGGCAAAATTATTCCGGTTGTCGATGTCCGGATGAGATTTAAGATGTCCCCTGTGGAATATACAGACAGAACCTGCATCATTATCATTGATGTAAAAAACATGATGATTGGCCTGATTGTGGAACAGATTGCGGAGGTTGTCAATATTGCAGATGATGATATAGTTTCCTTACCTTCGCTTAAAAGGAATGAACGGGAGCAGAATAAATATGTTTACGGTCTTGCAAGAGTGGAAGGAGCCGTAAAGATGCTGCTTGACCCGGAAAAACTGATTAAGCAGGAAGATATCGAAAAGGTTGAGGAGAATCAAGAGGAAGAACAAGAATAAAAAGGAGAAAGATAAAATGAAAAAAGGAGAGTCTACAATGAAAAAAGGTTTTTCAATTAACAACATGTCCGTTCGGGCAAAGATTACGATGTTTAGTATTGTAATGCTGGTGTTCATGCTTGTCATTGCAGCGGTTGGGATTTTTTCCGCAAATACCATCAATCGGGAAAGAAAAGACCTGTATGACAACTACGGAATGGGACAGCTCTATATGAGCCAGGGATTTTCAGATTTCTGTAACATAAAGGTGCGTATCAGAAATGCATTGCTTGCGTATCCTAAGGATCCGACTAATTTTAAGGCACAGAAAGATGACATTGAGAAATACAAGACAGAATGCTATGACAATTTTGGCAAGTTTGAAGCGATTATGGATGTATTTCCACAGGAAATCCAGAGTCAGTACCAGACAGTCAGAAGCAAAGCTGACGAATGGATTAATGCAAATGAAGACTACATTTCCCTTGGGGAGAGCGGCCGTGCGAAGGAAGCCGTTAATACCCTGATGACGACTGGCAAGGCGCTTTCAAGCGAAACGGAAGAGCAGTTAAATACCCTGATTAAGATGCTTGCCGACGAATCTGATAAACAAAGCAACAAGGCGGAGCTTTCTATGAATGTCCTGACGGGAATTTCAGTCGGGGCTGCAGCGCTTGCTGTCATAATTGCAATTGTATATGCACTAATCTTAATCAAAAACATTATTGTTCCGGTTAATAAGCTTTCCGCTGCAGCAAAGAAAATGGCACTTGGCGATGTGGATGTAGACTGTGAGAAAGTCAATGATGATGATCTCGGTGAACTGATGGATAACTTCAAGATAATGGTTGAAGGAATTAAGGGACAGGTAGATGTCGCCAATGAAATTGCAAAAGGCGATTTGACTGTTGTTGCAGATGTAAGAAGTGAGCATGATGTACTGGGCAAGTCTTTCCAGCGTATTTTAACAGATAACAACAGAATCCTTGGAGGAATAAAGGATTCCACTTCCCAGGTTACCGTTGGTGCAGAACAGGTGGCAAGTGCAAGCCAGTCGCTGGCACAGGGGTCTACAGAACAGGCAAGCGCATTGCAGGAGGTTACGGCTTCCATGGCTGAAATCGCAGAGCATACCAAGGAAAATGCAGAACAGGCAAGTGAGGCTGACGAGCTGGTACGCAACGTAAAAGAAACAGCAATTGAAGGAAACGGACAGATGAAAGCCATGATTGGGGCCATGAATGACATTAATGAATCATCTGAAACAATTTCCAAGATTATTAAGGTAATTGATGATATTGCATTCCAGACCAATATTCTTGCATTGAATGCTGCGGTTGAGGCTGCAAGGGCAGGTGTGCATGGTAAAGGTTTCGCGGTTGTTGCAGAAGAAGTCAGAAGTCTTGCAGCAAAGAGTGCTTCCGCAGCAAGTGAAACACAGGAAAAGATTGAAGACATTATCCGCAAAATCGGAAATGGAAGCAAGCTTGTAGAGGAAACAGCCGTGTCACTGAATGAAATTGTAGAAGCAATTGACAAGATAGTAAGCCTGATTGGAAATATCGCAGTTGCTTCCAATGACCAGGCAACTTCCGTATCCCAGATTGACCAGGCAATCAGCCAGGTTTCCCAGGTTGTACAGACAAACTCTGCTACAAGCGAACAGTGTGCTGCAGCATCCGAGGAACTTTCCAACCAGGTTTCAAACCTGCGTACCATGATTGGAAATTACAAACTTCTGGCTAAGATGTCAGGCACGCTGGGCGGTTCTTCCTCCGGAGAACATATGGATTCCGATATGAATGACGACAGCAATTATAATGAGCAGATTATTTCCCTTGACGGAGAATTCGGCAAATACTAATTTCGTATAAAACCGTACAGATTTTTCCGAAAAAATACACAGGAACACAGTGGGTATTTCGCTGAAAGCAGATACCCACTTCCCATATATAGTTTTGTGATTAATTATCGACAATCTTTGACACAATATACAGGTGTTCCGTGTTTATACTAATTATGACTGAATTTGACATCTAGGAGGCCTGAAATGGGAAAACTAAATGTCGCAATTGCAGATGATAATGAGGTTACGAGGGAAGTATTAGGAAATATTGTTTCCGCGGATGATGAATTAAGACTGGTCGGAACAGCAAAAGACGGAGAGGAAGCCTGCCTTTTGATTAAGGAGAAAGAGCCGGATGTCGTATTATTGGATATTATAATGCCAAAGCTGGACGGGCTCGGGGTTCTGGACAGGATTCGCATGGATCAGACATTAAAGCACCGGCCGACGTTTCTAATGGTCAGTGCAGTCAGTAATGAGCGCATTACTGAGGATGTATTCGAACGCGGGGCGGATTATTATATCATGAAGCCATTCGACAGCAGTATTATTCTGGACCGCATTAAAACTGTGCTGAAACGGAAGAATAATAATTCAAAGGAAGTACGTAAAGTTTTTGAGATTGACCGTAGTGAGCCGGAGGATACTGTCCTTCAGACGCTGGAGGAGGATGTGACAAATATTATCCACGAAGTTGGTGTTCCTGCGCACATCAAGGGTTACCAGTATTTACGGGAGGCAATCATTATGTCCGTGAATAATATGGACATGTTAAATTCGATTACAAAAATTCTTTATCCGGGAATTGCCAAAAAGTTCCAGACCACGCCAAGCCGTGTGGAACGCGCAATCCGCCATGCAATAGAAGTGGCATGGAGCAGGGGAAAGATGGACACACTGGATGATTTGTTTGGCTATACCATAAGCAATGGCAAGGGAAAGCCAACCAACTCTGAATTTATTGCACTAATTACAGATAAGATTCGTCTACAGATGAAAAACAAATAGGAGAGCATGTTATGAAGAAGATTCTGTTCGTCTCATCAGAGGCAGTTCCATATATTAAAACAGGAGGACTCGCAGATGTTGCGGGTTCCCTCCCGAAGTATTTCGACAAAGAGAAGTATGACGTGCGGGTGATGATTCCCAAATACGCCTGCATGGATCCGTTTTTTCTGCCAAAGCTTCATTTTGTCTGTCACTTTTATGTAAATTTGAACTGGCGCAAACAGTATGTTGGCATTCTGGAGATGGAATACAAAGGAATCCATTATTATTTTGTAGATAATGAGTTTTATTTTGCAGGACCTTCTCCTTATAACAATATATACGAAGATGTAGAGAAATTTGCATACTTTTCCAAGGCCGTCCTTGCGAGTCTGCCGTATATAGACTTTGCACCGGATATCATTCACTGCCATGACTGGCAGACGGGGCTGTTACCGGTATTTTTGAATACCTCATTTGGAGATGACAGTTTTTATGCCGGAATAAGGACTGTTTATTCCATTCACAATATGCAGTTTCAGGGACGTTGGAAAATCCGCGAGATTGTGGATATTACAGGACTTCCGGAGCACATTTTTAACGCTGGCCAGTTAGAGTCATACGGGGAAGCGAATTATCTAAAGGGCGGTATCGTTTATTCGGATATTGTGACAACGGTAAGTCCGAGTTATGCAAAGGAAATCATGACAGTGGAGGGCGGCGAAGGATTAAACGGGCTGATGTCTGCAAAGAAGGACAGCCTGTACGGAATTTTAAATGGAATTGACTATGAGGAGTACAATCCGCAGACCGATCCGCATATCCATGCAAACTTTACGAAAAAAGATGCACTGGTCGGTAAAAAAAGGAACAAAGCTTCTTTGCAGAAAAAGCTAAACCTTCCGGTAAATGAGGATGCGTTACTGATCGGCATGGTATCGCGCCTTACGAGTCAGAAAGGTTTTGACCTGGTGGACTATGCCATGGAAGAGCTTTTGTCTTCCATGGATATCCAGTTCGTAATCTTAGGTACAGGGGAAGAACAGTATGAGAATGCCCTCCGCTATTTTGAAAGCCGTTATCCGGACAAAATCCGTGCACTGATTGGTTATTCCGAAGGACAGGCTCACAGGATTTATGCATCCTGCGATACCTTTTTAATGCCGTCACTGTTCGAGCCGTGCGGCTTAAGCCAGATGATTTCCATGCGCTACGGGACGCTGCCGATTGTGCGTGAAACAGGCGGTCTTAAGGATACCGTGCAGCCATACAACGAGTATGAACATACAGGTACCGGATTCTCATTCTGCAATTATAATGCGCATGAGATGATGACAATTATCCGGTATGCCAACAGCGTATTTACGAACCGTAAGTCCGAGTGGTATGCAATGATTGAGCGTGCCATGGCGCAGAACCATTCATGGAATGCTTCCGCTCGTAAATATGAAGAACTGTATGACAGGCTCTGCAACATGTAAGCAGTATTTTTATGAGGTTATCATCTGTGTCCCGCGGTTATAATAATAAGCGTGGTCAGAGAGAATTTCGTCATCCGCCAGCTGGGATTCGTTGACTTCCTGTACCATCTGCGAGTATGTCGCAAGTGTGTCCGAATCCGCTGAATCGACGGGAATCAGAATTACTTCATGAATACTGCTGGGGAGTATGACCAGGTTTTTCTGGAGCAGGTCAGCAGTCTGTTTGAGCATCTGTTCATACAGGATTACGGAGGCACCGTTGGTTCTGTAGAGATTTGACATGACATACATGGGAACATCACAGATACTGTGCTGTTCTTTTAAAAGCGTCTGCATGGGTACAAATTCCGGCGGGAGCAGGAGCGGTGAGTTTTCCTTTGCGACTGTGCGAAGATCATCCACAGACACTTTCCACATGTCAAGATGGTGGTTGTGTATCAGAATGTTCGCCTGGTTATTTTTGTCTGCGTGGAGCATGCAGTAAAAAATGACGGCAAGATCCTGAAAACGGTAGTAAGGAACGTCCTCCAGAAGTTCTTCATTTCTTTTATAATTCACAAGGCGCATCACAATACGGGAGGATGCCCTATTGTAATCCGTAAAGATAGTGGTGTCAAAATCCTGTTCGGGGAGATTTTTCTGGTAGGAAGAGAGGATATCACTATAGATATCTTCCAGACAGACACCCTCTAAGTAGCGGTGATAATACGGCTGCAGATAAATGGCCGGTGACACATTTAAATCCGGATGCATAATAATAAGACCGTCGCAGCGCCTTCCATTGTTTTTAATGACCGGATGAATCTCCAGTTTTACATCAGCACTGATACGTTTGGTAAGCTGTGTTTTTATGGTTGTTAAAAATTCCTGATAATTCATGCTTCTCCTTCTTGTAAGCATGGAATACCAATAAAATTTTCATCAATGGGATTTTTTGAAAAAAGAAGACTACGGCAATCAATACCGTAGTCATAATGTATCACATCTTTTTCTGAAAAACAATGGTACTTTAGTACTTATTTTAGTTGGACAGAAGCTCCTGCCAGAGTTTCGTATAAAGGGCGGATTCCTCATCCGAAAGGGCAGTGTAGATTTCACATCGTTTTAACGTATCGGCTCCGGGATTAACCGCTTCATTGTTTTTAATGTCATCCGGCTGTTTTTCCACGGTGGCGGTAATCGGTGAAGCGTATTGGACATATTCGAAGTTTTTGTCTGCAATTTCCTCTTTGCATAAAAAATTCAAAAACTGCAGGGCTGCTTTCTGGTTATTGCAGGATTTTGGTATAAACCACGAATCAATCCAGAGGTTGGAGCCTTCTTTGGGAACCGAATAGCCCAGATTGTCATTTTCCAGCATGGCAAGCGCTGCTTCGCCCGAATAGCAGAGCGCGATACTGGCTTCCTCACTGATCATGGAATCTGCGGTTTCATCCACATAGTATGCATAGACGATTCCATCCTGCTTCTGTTTTTTCAGAATGTCAAGCGCCTCATTTAAATGTCCCTCGTCTGTTTCGTTTAAAGAATACCCAAGGGAAATAAGCGCCGGGGCAAAGCTGTCACGCACAGAGTTTTCCATTATGATTTCGTCCTCATAGGTAGGATCCCACAGACAGTCCCAGCCTGACACCACTGACTTATCCACAATGTCTTTCCTATACAAAAGCCCTAGGGTTCCGTAAAAGTATGGCAGGGAGTAATTATGCTCTTTGTCATAAGAGGCTGTCATGTCAATAATTCCCGGATCCAGATTTTTATAATTGTCCATTGCATCATAGTCCGTCTGCATGACCTCCCCCTCTTTAATCAGGCGTTCTACCATATACTCGGACGAGCAGATGAGATCATAATCAATGGAACCTGCTTTGTATTTGGTATACATTTCCTCCGGACTTTCATATTCCTCATATTTTATTTTGATTCCGGTTTCCTCTTCAAACTGCTGGATGACAGTTTCATCCATGTATTTTCCATAATTAAGTATGGTAAGTGTGCTGCCTGTCTGTTCTTTCAAACCGTTTCCGCATGCACACAGGGAAATTCCCATAACAGCGGTTAACAATGCAGGTAGAATTCTTTTTTTCATTGGGGTTCCTCCTTTGGGGAAAATTATTTTATCTTATAACTTTTTCAGATGCCTGCCGTTTTCCTGGATGGATGTTTCCGGCCAGAAGAAACAGAAGCACTGCAAAAAAGAGTATTGTGGAAAGGGCATATAATTCCGGTTTAATGCCTTTTCTCAGTTCTGTATAGAGCATGGTGGAAAGGGTATTGACCCCGGCGCCCTTGGTAAAATAAGTGATGGAGAAATCATCCAGCGACATCGTGACTGCCATCATAAACCCGCTGAAAACTGCGGGACGGATTTCGGGCCACATTACCTTGTAAAAGGCATAGGCAGGGGATGCACCCAGATCCAGCGCGGCCTCGTATGTGCTTCGGTTCATGGATTTTAACTTTGGCAGAACATTGAGGATTACATATGGGATACTAAATGTAATATGTGCAGTCAGTACCGTTACAAAACCGAGATCCATAAACTTTACAAATAAAAGCATCATCGAAATACCGGTTACAATATCGGCATTCAGCATCGGGATATTTGTTGCGCCAAGATAAATTGTCTGCCCCTTTTTTTTCATGGCAGCAATGCCGAATGCTGCCAGCGTTCCGATTAGTGTGGCAATGACCGCAGACAAAAAGGTAATCTGCAGGGTCGTTGCAAATGCCGACATGATTGCTTCGTTTTGAAAACATTCCACGTACCACCGAAAGGTAAAACCCTTCCATTTTACCCTGGTTCTTGAATTATTAAAAGATAATATAATTAATATAACAATTGGCAGATATAGGAATGCAAAAATAAGAAACATGTAAAGCCGCGAAAAAAATTTTTTTACCATCGTACCATGCCATCCTCCTTATCAAACAGATTTACAAGCGCCATGCTTGCGATTACAAAAATCATCAGTACAAAGGAAAGACCGCTGCCGGCATTCCACTGCATTCCCTGCATAAAATCCTGTTCAATCACATTCCCGATCATAAGAACCTGGCCGCCGCCCAGAACCTGTGATACCGCAAACGCTGTCAGCGACGGCACAAATACCATTACGATTCCGCTGATAATGCCGGATACGGTAAGCGGCAGGATAATCTTAAAAAAGATGGTTATTTTATCCGCACCCAGATCTTCGGCAGCTTCAATCCAGTCCCTGCGGATGTGTGTCATGGAATTATAGACAGGCAGGAGCATAAACGGAAAAAATTCATAAACCATACCAAGCACAACCGCTGCAGGGGTGTTTATTATGCCGGTTTCCGACAGCCCGACTGCAGAAAGCACTGAGTTGACCACGCCATTTTTGGATAACAGCAGTTTCCATGCCAGAATACGAAGCATAAAGTTCATCCACATCGGAAGCATAAAAATAAATACGACAAATCCCTGGTTTTTAAACTGCATCCGGTTTAAGATCATTGCAAGCGGATAGGAGAGTGCCAGGCAGATGACGGTGCAGATAATGCCAAGCTTTAAGGAAAGCCAGATGGCACTGCGGTTGGTTTCGCTTCCGATAGCCAGAATATATTCCAGGGTAAAGTTTCCATCTGCGTTTGTAAACGCATAATAAAGTATCATTAACACCGGAAGCAGGATAAAACCGATGATCCAGACCAGATAAGGTCCGGCAAGAAACTGCTGTTTTAATTTATTCATCAATTTCCACCGCCTTTTCATCGGAAGATTCCGGTTTGTGCATGATCTGGATGTTAAACGGAATGACCTTAAGTCCCACGTGTGTTCCGACCGGAACGTATTTTGTGGTGTGTACCAGCCATTTATAGCCGTTTGCCTGTATATCCAGTTCGTAATGAACCCCTTTAAAGATTAATGAGTTAACGTCCCCTTCCATATAGCCGTCCGCAGGCTCTGTAAGCTCGACATCCTCCGGACGTATTACCACATCCACAGGTTTGTTTTCCCCGAATCCTTTATCCACACATGGCATTTTTACACCGAGGATTTCCACCAGTTCATCCCTTATCATAATTCCGTCAATAATATTGCTGTGTCCGATAAAATCGGCAACAAAGGCATTTTCCGGTTCATTATAGATATTTTCCGGCGTTCCGACCTGCTGGATGTATCCCTGGTTCATGACCACGATGGTGTCCGACATGGTAAGCGCCTCTTCCTGGTCATGCGTCACATAGACAAATGTAATTCCAAGCTCTTCCTTCAGACGGATCAGCTCATACTGCATGTTCTGTCTTAACTTAAGGTCAAGCGCACCTAAAGGCTCATCTAAAAGCAGTACCTTCGGTTCGTTTACGATGGCGCGCGCAATCGCAATTCGCTGCTGCTGCCCGCCGGAGAGTGAATCGACAGAACGCTTTTCATATCCATCAAGATTTACTAACTTTAATGCATATTTAATTTTATCTTCAATATATTGTTTGCTTTTTTTCCTGATTTTCAAGCCGAACGCAATATTTTCTGCAATCGTCATATGGGGAAACAGGGAATATTTTTGAAACACTGTATTGAGTTTTCGTTCGTTGGCAGGCAGATGCGTGATATCCTGCCCGTCAAAAAAAATCTGTCCGCTGTCAGGTGTTTCAAAACCGCCAAGCATACGCAGGGTTGTGGTTTTTCCGCAGCCGGAAGGAC